>CAIMTR010000198.1 GCA_903844415.1 uncultured Gammaproteobacteria bacterium | reverse complement strand
GCTGCCATTTCGAGTTCTGGTTGTTCGAAACCCAGCGCAGGGTTACCCGGTACGGCCCACCAGCGCCAAAGTTCTTTGCCGTTGGTGACGTCATAGGCAGCCAGATAACCACGCTGATGAAATTCGGAGCCTGCCTCGCCAATGTAGATGATGCCATCGGCAATACGCGGTGCGCCGGTGATGGACAGAGTTTTAGAGCGATCCGTGGCCTGTACTTCCCAGACCTTTTCACCGTTATTCGCGTTGACGGCGACTAGGCGCCCATCAAGCGTGCCAAAAATTACCATACCATTCCACACTGCAACACCGCGATTAACGATGCCGCAGCAGAGGTTCACGGCCCATGCACCCGGTACTTTGGGATCATATTTCCAAAGTTGCACGCCGGTTTTGGCGTCGAAAGCATAGACCTTGCTCCAGGGGGAGGTGACATAAACACGGCCGTCAACTACGACTGGTGTCGTCTCATAGCTGCCACCGCGTTCGGTAAGATCACCATACCAAGCAAGGCTTAGCTCATTGATATTGTCGGCGGTGATTTGGTTAAGCGGGCTGTAACGCTGTTCGGTGGAGTCACGACCGTAGGACATCCACTGATTTGAATTATCGGTGGTAGTTGCATTCGCACTGGCAGCACCTGCAGTGGATGCGTTATCAGTTGTAACTGCTGGCTCATTGGCATTGTCACTACATCCGGCAAGACCTGCGACCATGACGAGTGTCATGGCAGATAAAACTGCTTTCATCGGACTACGCATGTTTGGATCCCCCCTAGGGAAGTTTGGCGCGTTTTTATTATTGAAGGTTCGATAGTACAGGTGCCATACAGACGATACCACCGTGGAGGCAAAGGTATAAAGCTTAATAGGGACATTTAGGTTTAACTTGACGGTTCACTTTTTATTCTATGCCGGGCTCGAGTGGTGTCAGCCCAAGCACCTTGGCGGCGGAACTGCCGTGCAGACGTGTCATGAGGGCGCGCGAGGTCTCGCCAAATTTGCCTGGTCCGTGTCCCTCCCTGACCGCAGAGGCTCGCAGGTGTTTTACCCAGGCATTGACCCCTGTCTGCTCCGCCGTAGTGCCTGCAGGGTTAGCACCTCTGTATTTGCTCGGGTGCAGCGCTACCGCGATATTCTCTCCTTCGTAAGGTGGCAAGGGCCCCGGAAAGTCACTCGCGGAGTACCGAATAGTCGGCGTTGGAGCCTTGCACTCGAGCTTACAGCCCTGCGCGAATACGGCGACAAATTGCCCGTTATAGTACCCAGCAGGCACCGCCAAGACCGAGTAACAGCATACTGCCGTTATAAATTCTGCGCCGTCGTTGCGAAGTTGGACCATACGTAAGTTCTCTGCGCCAGTCACGCCGACCACATCATCGACGACGTAGTTGAGGGTCAGTAGGGTAGGCTTCCAGTCACGCCCGGCCTGCGCGGCAGCCCACCTTACTTTCTGGCGGCAATCGCAGCAGCCACACTCAGCAACTACGCCTGGCTCGGCTGCAAACTTGAGCGACGTCTTGCCACAGATACATGTAACTGTCGTCATAGAAATTTTACTGTTACAACGGTTATTTCAGCGGGTTTTCGCGTGGTTTGTAGGTTGCGTCATACTTGTCCGGTAAGCCGCTGTCGGAGCTTATATAACGACGTTTGATGAGCCACTTACCATCGATTTTGACGAGTTCGGTGTCTTCGCGGCCTTGTTCATAAAGGCTGGGCGCTTTGCCAACTCCTTGGTTCATAACGCCAGTCCAGATCACATGGGCAATGGCGGTGTCGCCATTTATTTCGATAACTGGATTGGTCAGCAGCATGTGGCTGCGGCCACGTGGCGGAGCCGGTGGGGCGTTCGGATCAGGAGCGGGTCGCTCGTACAGTTTCGCTATTTCGGCATGGCCGGTGGCTATCAAGCCGTCGACATCGAGCAGCGCATCCTCGGTAAAGTACTCAGACAAGGCACGACTCTCACCTTCCGACAGTTCGTAATAGTAGAGTGTGAGAAAATCTTCGATTTGAATGCGGTCGAGCAAGGTCTCCATGGTGACCTGCTGTGCTTGCACGGGCGTGGTCAACCCTAGTAGCAGAAAGGCCGCGCTAGCGGTGATGGAACGTGTGATATGCATAATCTGTTTATGGGCAAGCTGTTGCGAGATCATGGTGGGCTCCCTCGTTGGTTATTGGTTATTGGAGAACGGGTTGGCACAGTGGAGCGTAGTGTAAAGTTGCGGTACTTTCAAACAGGCTCACGCCCCATTCCAAAATTTGGATCACATTCGCTGAGATTCGGGAACATCTAACGTTACGGATAGCTTGCCGGTAACAGAGCAGGCTAGAATGTCTCGAAACGTCCACATTTCATGTTAGGCAGTATTTGTATAATAAAAAAATAATAGGGGAAGCACCATGGCAGAGATCAACAGAAGAGATTTTATGGCGATATCAGCAGGAGTCACCGCACTAGCTGCAAGCGCAGGCAGCGTACGACAGGTGCAGGCAGCGGATACCTCCGGCTTGATCGTTTGTATGCATGGCGTTACCTCCAGTGGCTTTGATTTTCGGACTTGTATGGAAGGCTGGTCGCGTGCTGGGGTTAAAGCGGCAGAGCCGGATCTGATCAAGGCGCGTGAACATGAAATGGCCAATGGTGCTGGCTCGGCACGCAAATTAATGGACGACTTAGGGTTGAAAGCTTATTCCTCTACCAACCAGTTATTCTTGGAAGAATCCGGGGATCAACGTGTTGCGGCAATCGAAGATTTGAAATGGAAAGTTGAGATGGCAGCATCCCTCGGTGCAGATCGTCTGGTAATTCCATCTGCGGCAAGCCAAGCGCACACACTTGCAGATTATGAGCAGGTGTACTCTAATCTCCATGAAGCAGCCGAAATAGCCAAACCTCATAATGTGGCATTGATGGTGGAGTTTACGCGTAATTCGCGGCTAATTAACAATGTAAGAACATCACTGGATGTGGTGCGCACTGTTAATCACCCCAATATAAAATTCATGATCGATCTTTATCATTTTTGGGCTGGCCCGAGCAAATTCGAAGATCTCGATCTAATCAATGTGGGCGAAATTCATCACGTGCATTTTGCAGATACACCACGTCAACCACCCGTAGAAGTTGCCGAACAAAAAGATCGTGCATTTCCGGGCGAGGGTATTGCTCCTCTGCAAAAAATTCTTAACAAGTTGGTAGAGCGCGGTTACAACCGGGCATTGTCGCTGGAATTATTTGATATGACCGTGCGTGCTACCGATCCGTTTATTATCGCAGGGCGCGCCCTGGAAACTATTTCGCCCTTTATACAAGGTGTACCCGGTTAATACGTCTAGACTCTATTTCCAAACAAGAAGAGGAAACAACATGAACAAGCTAATGAATAATACTGTAAGAGCAGGCGTGCTGGTCTTTGGTCTGGCGACAGGAGCAACGCCGGTATTGGCCCATCACTCGTTTGCAGCAGAGTTTGATGCGGATAAAACGGGCGCTGTGACTGGAGTGATCACTGAAGTACGATTTAGTAATCCGCATGCACGTTACCGTGTAGATGTTACAACACCGGCAGGCACAGTCGAAAACTGGGAAATTCAGGCTGCTAGCGTTACATCACTAAGAGAACAAGGTTGGCTGGTCGACAGTATAAAAGTGGGCGACACAGTCAGTGTTACTGGCTTGCTGGGTCGCAATGGCGCTCTTAAGATTACAGCAGGCGGTGTTAGTGTTACCAACGGTCCAAAATTTGGTGCGGCTGCTACAACTGCGGGTGCTCCGCGTGTGGATCGCAATGTTGTAAACGCCGATCCTACTGTTAATTATGGGCGTAGCCAGGTGAATCCCTCGCATCCTTTTGATATTAGTGGAGCTTGGCGTCAAGGCTATAAATTTCGTACTACAGTGGATGATCTCGAACCCAAGCCCACCCCCTACACCCCACAAGGTTTGGCTTTAAGAGAGGCCAACACTAAATACGATGACCCTGCCTTGCGCTGCATTGCTTTGGGTTTGCCTCGTTTGTTCGGCAACCCCTACAACATGGATATTTATGATGTTGGCGACCAATATCTTTTTACTTATGTTGAACACAATGCCGTTCGTCATATCTGGATGGATGGGCGTACACCACCAGCCACTACCGTGCCAACGTCAAATGGTTATTCGGTAGGTCATTGGGAAGGTGAAACACTGGTCATTGAAACCACCCATTTGCTGCCCGGTTGGTTGGATGGTTCTGGTTTGCCAATGTCCGGTGAAGGCACCAGAACAGTAGAGCGTTTGGTGTTTCAAGCCGACCATTTAGCAATGGATCGCACCATGACTATTTACGATCCCTTGTATACCCAGCCGCTGGTACGGGTGCGCGGTGCAGCGCGTGAAGCTGATCTGAATGTTTCCGAGCAGGATTCCTGTGATCCAGCGAGTTATTACACCGATATTCTGGCAGCAGGTTTGCTGGAAAAATATTTGCAACCGTGATTTAAATTTGTGGGCAGAGTCACATTTGTGATGGATTAAAAAAGGGAGCTGCTGCTCCCTTTTTTAATAAACAAATTTAATAAACAAACATTAATAATAAGAACGCGATTTTAGCGTGGTGAAAGCTTCAACAAACGACCACCAGGACCGTCTTCAATCGCCCAGATATTGCCGTCCGGACCTTGTTCCAGGCCGCGCATACGTTTACCCATCACAAAGCGCTCTGCTTCGGCAGCTGCACCAGTATCGGCGTTCACGATCACACGGATAATCGACATGGAAGACAGTCCGCTGATGAAAACATTACCTTGCCACATTGGGAACTTGTCGCCGGTATAAAAGATCACGCTGGAAGGAGAAATAACAGGATTCCACCAAGCCTTGGGCGGGGTAAAGCGACCAGTGGTATCGGTATCGTGATCAGGGATGATTTCCCCTGTGTAATGGTTGCCATTGGAAACGAGGGGGTAGCCGTAGTTAGCACCCGGCATCACCATGTTTAGCTCATCACCACCACGCGGTGCCATTTCAATATTCCATAACTGTCCATTCGGATCGAAGGCAAGACCCAAGGGGTTGCGATGGCCGTAGGAATAAATTTCAGCAGCGATGCCGCCCTGGCTGGCAAAAGGATTGCCAGCAACGGGGGTACCGTCATCATTCAGATGCATGATTTTACCCAGGGTCATGTTGAGATCTTGCGCGGGATCGAACTTATTACGCTCACCGGCAGAAACAAACATGGTGCCATCAGCAGCAAACAAAATGCGGTGACTAAAATGCAAGCCGCCATCCATCTTGGGGAAAGCGCGCCAGATAACTTCCAGATTTTCAACTGCCGGTGTATCTAGGTTAAGGGTGCCACGGGCTACTACTGCGCCGCGGGTTTCATTTTCGCCTTTTTCAACATAACTGATGTAAACGAGGTGATTTTCAGCAAATTTGGGATGAATCACGATGTCGCCCAAACCACCCTGTACAAAATAATCTACAACAGGTGCGCCGGCTACTTCGGTTTTTTGTCCATCTTGTGTGACCAATTGAATATGCCCACTTTTTTCAGTAACCAACAAACGGCCATCAGGTAAAAATTCGTGCGCCCATGGCTCGTTGAATTCAGCGATAGTGGTGGAAATAAAAGGATATGGTTCCTGAGCGAAGGCTGCAGCGCCTATAACCAGGCCTATTGCGACTAGTAAAACGCGTTTCATGGTGTGTCCTCTGAGAAAAATGAAAATTCTTCTTTTTATGTTGGTCAATCGGCGGGGCTTACGGTTGTTAAAATCTATAGAATTTAATCTAGCTTAAGGCTCCTTACCTTTGTCCAGTATATAAGCCCTGTATAAACAAACACAACCGCCAAAATTGTGGGTAATCGTGCAGTTGGAAATTCACCTGTGCCCGGGCTGCTCGAAGTGATGGTGGTTGGAGGGTTTAGCAGTCTGCGTGAAAAAACCCCGTGTTCTGGGGCTCAAAGTGTGATGTTTCTGGGGTTGATGGTTGTGGTAAACACTCATCGGAGCCTGCGTTCAGCCGGTAAAACTCCTTTCAGAACAGCTCCATCTTGTTCGGGTTCTATACGCCGCTCGCGGCAAGCTTTTGCTCGGCTTTAAATTGGGGGGCAAGGGGTAATTTCTAAGAAACTATGAGCGTATTCTCAGAATATATGTTCCACTTAGTCTGTAATGAGATTTTTTAGAGCCTGGTAGGCATGCTTGGAAACAACAGCTTGCTACTTACCAATTGACAAGCATCAAGTTCAAATGTGTATTGCAGTGCTTTACGAAGCTTGCGGGTGCCAGGGAAAGTGCGCTGCTACTCATTATTGCTCCAACAGTTTTTTATAAATAACTAATTGTCCTAATAATAAGAGATCAAGTTTATGAAGAAAATCACTGGCACTCCAATAAATATAAAAACCATTTCTAGCTCAATCAGATTAGCAATCTTATCGCTCAGTTGTTTTGGTGTTACTGCAAATGCGCAGCAACCCGCTGCAATTGAGGAGATCAGCGTCACTGGATCGAGAATTCAGCGTGATGGGATGTCTTCACCTACACCGTTGACCAGTATATCCACAGAAGAAATGCGCATTATGGCGCCCACTCTGATTATGGATGCGCTAACGCAGATGCCACAATTTAGAGACAATGGACAATCACAGACAGGCAGCATCTTCACTTCTGGAGGCGGTTCAAACTCAGTCAATCTGCGTGGTATAGGCAGCAACAGAACTCTTACACTACTTAGCGGGAGGCGCGTGGTCAGTAGTCAGCAATCGGGTACCGTTGATATAGCGATGTTCCCCACATCCTTAATTCAGCGCGTAGAAGTTGTCACAGGAGGCGCGTCTGCCGCTTACGGTTCCGATGCCATCAGTGGCGTTTCCAATTTTGTTCTAGACACTAACTTTAGCGGTGCCAAAGTCAATGTCCAAAGTGGCATATCCAGTCGCGGTGACCATCCAAGCCAACAGGTAGAGTTTGCTTTTGGAACCGGTATTGGCGAGCGCGGCCATTTGATCACTTCCTTCGACTGGTACGACGCCAAAGGGATTCTGGGCACCGAAGGCCGCGATTGGTATCAGGGTTGGGCAATGATTACTGGCCCTGCCACGTTGAAACCGCGGCGCTTTTACGCGCCACATGCTGGTTCAAATGCCACCAGTATCGGGGGCGTGATTCCGTCCGGTCCGTTAGCGGGAACCCAATTCATTAACGGTGTCCCATCCCCGATGGGCGTAGGCTCTTTAGTGGTTGGCAACGTCCAAGTAAACGGCGGCAACGTTGACCCCGGGTACGACTGGTACGCCCTGCGCCCCAACGATTCGCGCGGCAGCGCTTTTGCGCATTTCAAATATGATTTTTCGGATACTAACACGGGCTTCGTGCAGATATTGAGAGGCCAACACGCGGTGGAATCCCTCGCGCAGCCTACTGGTTTTGCGCCTGGCTGGTCCATTAACCTGTACAAAGATAATCCCTATATGCCCACTTCTATTGTCGATCGGATGACAACAGCCAAAGTCACCACCATTCCTTTCCAGCGCGTCTTTGAGGACTTAGCGCCCTCCCGTGAAATTACCGATAATGTAACCTCATTTACGATGGGCTTTGATGGAGACATAGGTCACAACCTCACCCTGAGTGCCTATTACCAACGGGGTAAGAATCAAGAGGTCGCAGATTATTCGTCTAATGGGCAGTTGGTGCGTACGGACCGCATTTATCGGGCGCTGGATTCAGCTGTAGATCCGGCTACTGGAAGAATCGCCTGCCGAGCCAATATCGCCGCATTTGGTGGACTCACACCACAGCAGGAAGCTGCACTTACCCGCATAAGCGCATTAGGAAAGCCGGTATCTCCTGACCCCGAGAGCAATCGTCAATGTGTACCAATGAACCCCTTTGCATCCCAGTTATCAAAAGAAGTTATTAACTACGTAACCGGTGGCGTGCATCACACACAAATCATTCGCCAGGATGTGTTTGATGTGTCTGTGCAAACTACCTTGGGCGGTGCAGACGGCAAAGAACCGATTTCTGTGATTGGTGGCGTGAGTTATCGCGAAGATTCTGTGTATCAAGATGCAACGGGAAATGCAGGCGATCCGCGTAGGATGGCTAATTTTGGGGTATTTAGCAGTTTTCTCGCCCCCTCTGACGGAATTCCAATCAGGGGCATCCCCACGTTTATTCGCGATCGCGGTATTTTCTATACCGGCAATCCGAATAATGAGGGGCCCATCCAAGGTGAATTCAATGCGCTAGAGGTATTCAGTGAAACCATTATCCCCTTATTCGGGGGCAGTAACGGCGGCGGCGGTGATCTACATGCAGCCGCACGTTATTCTGATTATACGGGCAGTGGCGGTGTATGGGCCGGCAAAGTCGGTGGCGACTGGCCATTGACTGATGAGTTGCGGCTACGTGCTACTTGGTCACAGGATACTCGTGCAGGCTCCCTTTCTGAGCGTTTCGACACGCAGACCGGTGGTACCACTATCACTGATCCTAAACTGCCTAATGAACCCCCTTATATTGTGGCTACCACAATCGGTGGTAACCCAAATATCTTGCCTGAAATCTCAAATACCAAAACGGTGGGAATGGTGTATAGCCCTACTTGGCTGGATGGTATGAACATGTCGATTGATTATTATGACATTGGCATTAAGGACGCAATTTCCCAACTTGGCGGAGTTGCGATTGTAGACAGATGTTACCTACAAGGAGCGGAAGATCTTTGTAAGCTCATTACGCGTAGTAAGGTTGGTACTGCCTACATCAGCCAGATTTTCAACTTGTTCATCAACGTTGCTGAAACAAGAACATCAGGTGTTGATATCGAAGCCAGTTACAGGCGGCCGGTAAACTTGCTGGGCGGTGAGGGCGAAACCATTACTGTGCGAGCTTTTGCTAATTACTTAGACGAAGTCAGCTCAGCTTTTGTTGGTGAAAAAGTCATCAATCGGGCCGGCGAAGCTAATTTCTCTAAATGGCTCGCCACTGCCTCACTTGGCTATTCAAATGGCCCGTTCAGCGCAAATATTCAAACCCGCTACATTGGGGATATTGTGCGCGACAAAACCTGGATAGAGGGTATAGACATAGAAGACAACAGTGTTGAATCTGTGTCCTATACCAACGTCAACCTGTCTTATGGCTTTGAATTTAGTGGCGACAAAACTGGCGAGGTCTATTTATATGTCGGCAATTTGCTTGACAAAGCCCCACCAATTTCTCCCGGTGGAGTGGGTTTGACCACAGGTACTGCGTCGCATACCAATAATGGACTATTCGACACAATTGGTAGGACTTTTACCATGGGACTTAGCATGAGATTTAATTAAGCCCACGCAAGCTATTCGACACACTGTATGTCAGGCAGGCGGCACCCGCACTACAATTAACCACGCTAGCAGTTTTGCGATAGTTAAACTCAGGGTGCCGTCTTGTTCAAAAATATGTGCCTTCACTTTGCGTTCTAAAATGCACTAGTATTGCCACAGATATTTCTGTGACCTCTCTAAATATAATCGCGACCGAGCACGGTCTATTCTTGCCAGGGGGCAATTGGGCATCATGCCATTGTGTCGATCACTTATTATTTACTGTGTGGCCGCTCTTGCCGCTCTTGCCGCAATTGGTGTAATAGCTCCAGTAGATGTATTTGCCCAAACTGCTACGCCGCCCTGGCAAGTACTCGATGACTATTGCCTAGGTTGCCACAACCTCGAAGATTGGGCAGGCAAGATAGCTTTTGATACAGCTGACCGCACTAACCTACACACAGATGCCGAAATTTGGGAGAAGGCTGTACGCAAACTGCGCAGTGGCATGATGCCGCCGGCAGGTGAGCCGCGCCCCGAGCGTGCAGTGCTAGATGATCTTGCTCAAGGCCTCGAACATGCACTTGATGCAGCACCAACTGTTAATCCCGGCCACAAAGGTTTGTCGCGCCTCAACAAAAATGAATACATCAATGCCATTGCCGATCTGCTTGCCTTCGACATGGGCAAGATTGCAGTTGCATTACCGGCTGATGGTGGCATTGAGGGTTTTGACAACATGGCAGAAACGCTGACCATGTCGCCAACCTTGCTCGAAGCCTACCTTGGCACTGCGATGGAAATCAGTCGCCAGGCAGTTGGCAACAAGAGCATAGGTGCCACTGATATCCATTACTCCCGTGCTGGCAACGATGTGCAAAACGAGCATATAGATGGCCAGCCGCTAGGCACTCGCGGCGGTATGATGATCGAGCATCATTTTCCGGTTGATGCCGAATATGTGGTGCGTATTGTGGCCGATATTCAGCAAGCCGGCTGGGTAAATGATACACATCGGATGTTCTGGTGTGGTGGTCCGGCCGTGGATGTGTCGTTTAATAATATACGTATTGCAGTTGAGGACTATCAAAGCTTTCGAGTGCGTGTGCCCGCTGGCAAGCAGCAGATCAACGTGGCGTTGCTCGATGAAAAAAAATGTGCAGGCGTTGGCGAACTCTATCTTGGTGAGGCGCTTGATTCCGTAGGTGGTGCGGTCCAGGAAATCGAAATCCAAGGTCCCTTCAATGTAAGTGGTGTGCATGAAACACCGAGTCGCAAGGCAATCTTTCGTTGCCGACCGGTGGCAGTAACAGAGGAGAACGCCTGTGCGCGCGAAATTTTAAGCTACTTAGCAACACGTGCCTGGCGTAGCCTTGTGCAGAGCGATGATCCTCGGTTGCAACCCTTGCTGGATCAATACACACTGGGCCGCACTAGCGCAGGTGGAGATTTTGAGCTTGGCATTCAATATGCGTTGGCGCGTCTGCTGGTCGATCCGCAGTTTCTGTACCGCTTCGAGCATGAACCGGAAAATATTGCACCCGGTGCAGTTTATGCTGTCAGCCCAGTAGAACTCGCCTCGCGACTTTCTTTTTTCCTCTGGAGTAGCATTCCAGATGAAACCCTCCTGCAACTGGCGTTTGACGGCAGCTTGTCTGAACCAAAAGTATTGGCAGAGCAGGTAACACGTATGCTGGCAGATCCGAAATCGCAAGCACTTATCGACAATTTTGTGGGCCAGTGGCTAAAGCTGCGCGACCTAGAAGATGCTGCACCACAAGATGCTGAGTTTGACGAAGAGCTGCGCCGCGGTTTTCGCCAGGAAACCGAGTTGCTGTTTACTAACTTAATCCGTACCAACAGCAGCATGGTGACACTGCTAGATGCGGACTATACCTATGTCAACGAACGCCTCGCCCGCCATTACGGTATCGAAGGTGTGCGCGGTAGCTATATGCGTAAGGTCGACTTGGCTGCCGATAGTCCGCGCCGGGGCCTGCTCGGACATGGCAGCATCCTAACTGCCACATCGATTCCCAATCGTACTTCGCCAGTGGTGCGTGGTGTGTGGGTAGTCGAAAACATTTTGGGTGCGCCAGTGCCCGATCCACCTCCTGGCGTCGAAACCAATCTAGATGCTGGCAAGAATGCAGAAGGTGTAGTCGTGGCCGATACTTTGCGTGCACGACTCGAGCAGCACAGAGCCGATCCCGTTTGCGCAAGCTGTCATGGCATCATGGATCCGATTGGACTCGCGCTCGAAAACTTTGATCTGACTGGCCGTTGGCGCGACCAGGATAATGGAACACCCATTGATTCACACTCGGCCATGATGGATGGTACGCAGCTTGCAGGTGCAAGCGATTTGCGGCGGGCGCTGCTGTCGCGTTCTGATGCTTTCATAAACACGCTCAGCGGAAAATTGCTTAGTTATGCGCTGGGCCGCGAGCTGGAATATTTCGATGGTTCCGCGGTGCGTGGTATCGTGAGCCAAGCGGCTACGAGCTCGTACACTTTCGCTTCACTCGTACAGGGTATTGTTACCAGCATCCCCTTTCAGCAACGTCTTGCTACCGGTGTACAGATTTCCAACGCAGCAGTACAAACCGCTGCGGCACAGCCATGATGAGGAATTGCCTATGTATTTCCTGACCAAAAAAACGCTCTCTCGTCGCACACTCCTGCGCAACGGTGGCGTGGCATTAGCGCTGCCACTACTGGAATCGATGACACCTGCGTGTGTGTATGGTGCCCAGTTGCCCAAAGTGCGGCTGGCCTGCTTGTATATGGCGCATGGCGCAATTATGGGTGAGTGGACACCGCAACAAGAAGGCAGAAATTTTGAACTGTCGCCAATCCTGCAGTCACTTGCCCCCTATAAGGACCAGTTAAGTATCATCAGCAACCTAGATCTGCCCGCTGCTCGGGTCGGCCCGAATTCCGCAGGTGATAATCACAACCGTTCGTCGGCGTGTTGGCTAACCTGTATGCCACCACGACAGGGCGTGTCTTCACTAGACCAGTTGGTTGCGCAGCACATCGGCCAGAACACCGCACTGCCATCGCTCGAACTGTCGCTGGTTTCTGGCGCGTCCATTTCTTATCTAACGCCAACCACACCACTGCCGATGGAAGGCAATCCGCGTATTGTGTTCGAACGTCTGTTCGGTGTTGCCAGTAATGCAGAAGAACGTGCTGCGCGTCACCTGCAAACTACCAGCCTGCTCGACTCACTCACGGGTCAGGTAGCTGGGCTGCAGCGTCAGTTGCCTGCCGATGACCGGCAGCGCATGGAGCGTTACTTAGAAGATGTGCGCGAGATTGAACGGCGCATGGACCTGACGAGTGGCACCTTGCCCGATGGTGTAGTCATGCCTACCAAACCGGTCGGCATTCCCGACGATTTTGAAAGTCATGCAAGACTGATGTTCGATCTTATTGCGCTGGCTTGGCAAACAGACCAGACACGAGTATCTACCATGCTGCTGTCACGCGAACTCGGCAATCCACTGTTCCCCAATAGTGGTATTACCGAACCTCACCATGCTTGTTCTCATCATTCCGGTCAGCCCGAAAAAATGGCTTTGTATGCGCGTATGAATACCTATCATGTGAAAGCACTGTTTGCTTACTTTCTCGAAAAACTGCGCAATACTCCCGATGGTGATGGCAACCTGCTCGATCATTCGCTGGTGATGTACGGTAGTGGCATGAGTAATTCGAACAATCACGACCATGACCCCTTGCCCATCCTGCTTGCCGGTGGAGCCTCCGGTAAATTAAGGGGTGGCCAGCACATCAAAACCGCACAGGGGACACCGTTAGCAAATCTGTTGCTTGCTGTACTAGATAAATTAGATGTGCCTGCCGAATCTTTCGCCGATAGCACCGGTATGGTGACTCTATGAGCATCTTTCTTGGCGTCAGCTCAGCTATGAAAAAAATTGTTAAATCAATATGTTTCAAACTATCACTCTTAGCTGCTGCCATGCTGGTCGCAGTATTGTCACTGATGGTGCCAATGCTGGCACAGGCAGCCGAAGTGATCCAAATTCCAAATGTACCGTCAGCCCAAGACGTGCGGTTT
>CAIMTR010000197.1 GCA_903844415.1 uncultured Gammaproteobacteria bacterium | reverse complement strand
TACACTTGGCACATTCATCGCTACGGGTAGCATCGTACGCCACACGCAAAGTCTGCTTTGTTTTAAATGAATGCATCCAAACCCTATAGATGCAGGCATATTGACACCAGAAATGCCTTACCAGAGCTATGTCTATGGCAACAATCACAACGCATACCGCGTAGATCCAGTGTAACGATCCCGCCAACTCTGCGTTTTCTTGCAGTGTCACAAAAGACCAAACCATACTTGGCTGATAAAAATAAAACAATGGAATCAAGGCAAAAAACATTGCCGCCACCAGGAATATAACGCCAAGTAACATCCAATTTGCAGCCCTATCCTTGGCCCCCGCCACACGCAGCTGCTCCCCCGTTAGGCTGACCTCGGCATGCTTGCCCAACAGCCTGCGCGTGAGGTTGTTGGCCCACTCGGCCATCAAATTTTGCGGGCAGGCCCAGCCACAAAATACCGTGCCTGCGGTTGAGTAGAGCAAAACTAAACTGCTTGCTAAAAAAAGCCACGCCCCCGTTACCAGAAAAAAATCGGCTAGCCAAATCTGACGATCCAACACGACAAAGGCGGCCGCTTTGGGGTCAATGCGAAACAAGCCGCTGGCCGGAATCAGCACAATAAGTATCAGCACCAGGAATTGTACCAATCTCCGTTTCCAGTGAAACTCTGGATGCGCCGATCTTAGCCCTGCGGCTGCATTAACAACCTTAACAGGGATGCTAGAGATTGATCGATACTTGGTGCCACTAGTAGTCATAATGCCGGGCTAATTTCCTGTTTTATTTGCTTCACGGTCAAGCGGGCTTAGTTCTAACAAGCGTGCACGACTCAGTCCCGCGTGTGTATCGCCTGCATTGCGCTCGGCCTTCCACAGGGCACGCACCGCCTCCACGTGCAATGGGTTAATCTGTAAAATCTTACGCAGCGCGTCCCTTTCACCAGGGCCATGCTCACGAGCCTGCGTTAACGATAAAAACATACTATCAGCCAACGCATAGGCAATCCAGCGATCTTTTGCATTCGCCCTGTAGGCCAGCTGGGTTAACTGATTGGCCTCTTGTGTTGCGCCACGCGCAGCCGCAAGCCACCCGCGCACCATCAACTCATTGGCCACATAAGCACGCTCAAATGCGTCTCTATCTTTATCAAGAACACCCAACAAGTTTGCCGCCACCTCTTTCTTTGGTCTGACCTTTAATAGGGTCTGTAGCAGCCTTGTCACGTCCAATGAGCCAGCGTAACGTGCATGTGGCAGATGAAACTCAATCACTGGTAACCACTCATCCTGCACCCGCCCCTCCGATTCGTTTGGCACCGGGCCCCAGTAACGTCCCAGCCTAGTCCAACCCCCTTCGCCTGCGGTTGCTTCATTTTGTTGTGCCGAAGACAGGCGCTGCAAGTTGTGCAGCAATCCCTGCGCGCCAATAAAATTTTTCTGCGGGCCAACCAGGGCCAAGTGCATCCCATCTATAAATATTTGGGCATCCGGGAAAACAAGTCTAAAGCTTTTAAAAATTATACTCAGCGACTTGCTATCGAATTGGTTGAGCGCCAACCACTGAACAAAGATCCCGCCCTCGTTCAGACGATTATGTACGCGCTGAAATTGCTGTACCGACAGCAGGGAGCCGGAGCCCGCCAAATCGGGATGAAAGACATCTCCAATTACAACATCATACTGCTCTCGACTTGCACTTAAAAAATGCCGAGCGTCGTCT
>CAIMTR010000196.1 GCA_903844415.1 uncultured Gammaproteobacteria bacterium | reverse complement strand
GGCACATGCTGTAGCAAATTTGGACGTTGGAGATTTCCAGCATATTTGCGGCCCCGAGCAGCTATTACCTGCCACTGGTACGATCAGCATTATTGGTCCCGGCACTGGTCTAGGTGTGGCGCAACTCTCACGCAACACCGGCTCTTATCAGGTGCAGGCGACCGAAGGCGGCCATGCCAGCTTTGCTCCGGTCGACAGTTTTGAAGACGCCTTGCTGGCACGCCTGCGTACACAATATGAACATGTGTCGGTGGAGCGTGTCTTGTCGGGGGCTGGTCTTGTTGAAATATATGCAATGCTGGCGGCAAGTACTAACCAAACCCAGCAGAGCCACGATGCCAAGACAATCTGGACCCTTGGTTTGGCTGGCACCAACCCCCTGGCCGTTGCAGCAATTGCACGTTTCTGCATGACACTCGGCAGCGTCGCCAGCGACATCGTACTCACCCAAGGCGGTAGTGCAGTTGTGCTAGCCGGCGGTTTAGGGTTACGCCTTGCGGGTACGCTGGCTAGCTCGGGTTTTGCGCAGCGCTTTTGTGATAAGGGCAGGTTCGAGGCCATGCTGGCACTTATCCCCGTCAAACTTATTACACATCCGCAACCTGGTTTGTATGGTGCGGCGGCAGCGTTTGCCCGGCAATATACGTAAGAATACTTTCGTATTTTGGTTTTTTGCTTTTTGTTCAAGCCAGCTCCATTGTCAATCCTTTCAGGCAAAACTTACGCCTTGATGTTATGAACACAAATATTTAATCGAAAATTAATAACTCATTTTTATTAACTGTAACTTTCTCAATCAGAATATACACATCAAGAAAAGCACACCTATAGCAAGGATTTTGACAGTCCGACATCGGAAGCCTTAATACAAGTCTACGCATATTTTTATTGTGGATTTTGGTTTGCGCGTTGCGGCAGCCAATCTGTAACTGCGTTGATTCAATAAACCTTTTTCCCCAAAGCTTACCGGAGACATTTATTTGTCTCTGGTTTTTTTGGCTCTTTTTTTTTGCCAGTCATTTTCCCCAAGCTTACTTCAGCTCCATAAACTCTCCATAACCTCTTCAATACAATCCTTTCGTTACAAAAAATTACAAAAAACTCACCAGATTTTTTTACAAAACTTATTAGATTTATTATCTGGCTTTATAAGATATATATGTTTTCTTTAACTTCATCAAAAAGGATCATCTATGAGAACACCACAATTCAAGCTCAAACCTGTCTACGGCTTTAAAGTGCTGTCCTGATTACGCTTTGCGCACCCTTGGCCTTATTTGCCCAAACCAAAACCATTGATCTTGGCACCGTTGGCGCCTCTACAGCAGCCGGCGCCTTTCGTCCCGGTGAAGCCAGCAAGGGAACCGCCTCGGCAGTAGCGCCGGTGCAGGCCAGCTTGGAAGCTACCCAGCCCCAGTCGCTTATTACCCGTGATTTCATTTCACTGTCAGTATCCCCTATTGCTGAATACACTCGCATTGTGAATATCGCCCCCAGCGTTTCCGGTGATGCGTCCAACGGCCCAGGTCTGAGTGAAACCAAATCAGTTCTGCGCGGTTTCAGTGATGACCAATACAACATCACCTTCGACGGTATCCCATGGGGAGATACCAACAATCCGGCCCACCATTCCACTTCCTTCTTTCCTGCCTCCGTTGTGGGTGGCGCCAGCGTAGAGCGCGGCCCTGGCAATGCCAGCAATCTTGGTTATGCCACCTTTGGCGGCTCAATTAATATGTTCTCCAAGCAGCCTGCTGCTGAGGCTCACACAAACCTATTTTCTTCTTTTGGTACCTGGAACACCCGTCTGCTGGGAGCTGGTTATGAAAGTGGCAGACTTGCATCCATGGGCGATGCGACTGTACAGCTCAACTATCAAGACCTGCGCTCGGATGGCTATTTGACTAACAGCCCAGTGAAAAGTCGCAACGCAGCAGTAAAAATTGAACGACCGGTTGGTGATAACACTCTGGTGACTATGTTCACCACCTACAACCACATCAATTACGCCCAGCCAGATAGCAACAAAGGTGCCACCCGCGACCAGATTGCAGCGTTTGGTCAGAACTTCCAGCTGAATAACGACCCCAAAAGTATGAACTTTATAGGTTACAACCAAACCACTAAGGAGACCGACTTCAGTTATCTGCGCGTGCGCAGCGATCTTGGCAACGGCTGGAAAACGGATGATTATGTCTACAGTTACGCCTACGACAACCAGACCATGTCGTCGACAGATCCCAAATGGACTGGCACCACCATGACGTTGGCAGCCTATCCCGACCCGCGGTTCACCTCCGACGCCAACAGGGTCAAAGTGGTAGGTGATATCCCTGGCATCGATAAACAGAACCAGTACAGGGTCAATGGCACAATTGTTAATCTCAGCAAGGGATTCGATGATATCGGCATAGCGCGCACCGGCTTGTGGTACGAACACTCAAACACCGATCGTCATCAATACAATCTAGATTTTACGAATCAAACTTTCAGCCGCAGCGAAAGCAAAGTGAATGCTGCCGTACTGGTAGGTACCACCCGCCCGATAGACAGTGTGAAATTTGATCAACAGTCAAATATCCGCTCTTTACAACCCTTCCTGGAATTCGCCTGGACACCAACAACTACGACCACCATCACCCCTGGCATCAAGCAGGTGAACATCACTCGCGCGGTGGATGCGCAAGTTGAACAAACATCCCGTGAGTTGGGTCATCACAAGTCGTTGGACTACTCAGCGACCTTGCCGTACCTGACCTTGAACCAGCGTCTAAATGAAGGGTTAGCGGTTTATGCACAATATGCCAAAGGTTTTCAGATTCCGGACTTGAATACCTTTTACATAGCCAAGCCCGAGCAAAATAGCACCGCGCCACAACAATCAATCAATTACCAGGTAGGCATTGTCGGCAAATCTGACCGCTTGATCTGGGATATGGACCTATACCTCATCGAGTTCAAGAACAAGTATGTGTCCAACGGGCTAACCGGCGATGCAGCTGCATTCGTTAATATTGGTGGTGCCACTTACGAAGGTTTCGAAGGCCAGATGGCTTATGTGATTGGCAACGGCTTTTCAGCTTCCTTTAATGGTTCCATCAATGGCGCTACAGCCAACGACACCGGCAAGCAGATCAGCGGCGCTCCTGACAAAACGGTAGCAATAGGCGGCTTATATGCTCAAAATGGTTTGTCTGCCTCGCTAACCTACAAACTTACCGGCGCTGTTCACCAGAAAGATTTTGTCTGCGTGGCATCCACCTGCAACACGGCGTATTACGAGTACTATGAAACTCCTGCATACCACTCAGTAGATCTTGGCGTTTCTTATACCTTTGCTGCCAATGCGACGATAAAGGCGCCAATCCAGTTGAAGTTCAACGCCTTCAACCTAACAAACAACGATTCGGTTACTGCTATCAGTACCGGCAGTTCCTCAGTGATTGACGACAAGCGTGACACCTTTATATTCCACACTCCACGTAGTGTGATGTTATCGGTTAGTGTGGATTTCTAATAATGACCGCAGAAAAACTGATAGAGCTGGCCAACGCTTCCGGCGGTACCTTGTACGTAATGGCACTGTTACTGCTGATTGCACTAACAGTGGTGATTGAACGCACACGTTACCTGTTCAAGATGCAGCATGGAGGTCAGCAGTTGATTGACCGGCTGCATGACATTCGCAGCATTGATGGCACAGTGCTGAAGTCTGTGTTGGATGGCTACTATCATCTCCCTCATGGCAGCCTTTTTCAGGCTGCCATGATTGAGCCGCAGGATTCCAGCCGAGAATTGTGTGCCGGCCACTTGGAAGAAGCGCTGATGAGGGAGGTGCCCTTGCTGGACCGTTCCTTATGGATGCTAGATACCGTGATCACGCTGGCACCACTACTAGGTTTGTTCGGTACCATCATCGGCATGTTTGGCGCATTTTCGGTGCTGGGCGATGTGCAGAATTCCGCTACCCAAGTGACAGGCGGCATCGCAGAAGCTCTGATCGCCACGGCGTCCGGGCTTTTCATTGCCATGATAGGTCTGGTGTTCTTCAACAGTCTGAATGTAAAGGTACGTCTGATCGTGCATCAGATTGAAGTAATCAAACTGATGTTGTTGAACCGGCGCTTTGGCACACCGCCAGCAGAAGAAGTACTGCAAGCAAAACTCAGAGCAGTCTGAACACTGGAGGTTTTGCCGTGCGATATTTTGAAACTAGAAAAGCCCGTATCGAAATTATTCCGATGATCGACATTATGTTGTTCTTGTTGGTGTTCTTCGCAATGATGACACTACGGATGATACCTACCACCGGCCAGCTGTCAAAATTACCTACCAGCACAACAGCAACAACGATGCCGTCGCCGAAACTGCTGATCGAGATTAGCAATGATGGTCAATACACGGCTGAAGGGGGAGTTGTCTCGCTGCAACAAATTGAGGCACTTGCACAACAGCGTGAGCCGTCACGGCTAATGGTAACGATTGCCGGTGGTGAAGATGCTTCCCTGCAAGAAGTGATGCAGGTGATTGATGCAGTACGTCATGCAGGAGTTACACAGATCGGGCTCGCAGCCCGCTCTGTTGCACCTTAAAGAAACCAATTTGGAAAACACCAATGGGACCACACTGGCAAGCTGTCGGCGCTGCAGTTACTCTTGAAGCTCTGCTGGTCGCTTTCATGTTGTCGAATGTTTTCGGTAGCAGCCAGCCACCCCCAGAACCCGTATATGTTCCGCTTGTTATCGAGTCGGTATCAGAACCGGTCGAAGCACCCATAGAATCACCGCCATTGCTTGAGCCACCCCCTGTACAAGAACCAGAGCTTGTGGCAAAGCCTCTGCCGCCGATTGTTGAACAACAAGCTGTAGTCGAAAACCTTCCGCCATTATCGGAACCAACACCTGCACCATCAGTAATGGAGACTATTGCCGAATCAGTAGATGTTCCGGTGGCTGTACCGGTGGCAACACAACCAGTGGCGGCTATGGTTGATCCGGCCATTGCGTACAATGTGGAGTTGACTAAAGCCGTGCAGGCTGCGTTTAAAGTACCAGGCTCGGCAGCAGCATTAGGATTCAAGGGCCGCGCAAGAATTGGGTTTACCCTGCTCGACGGCACCGTATCCGCCATCACGCTAATTCTAAGTAGTTCGCTTGGCGCTGTTGATCGGGCAGCCCTCAATGCAGTCGAAAAAGCAGAATATCCCGCCGCGCCCGAAGGACTTCAAGGAATGCAGGGTATCTATGAAATATGGGTGGAATGCTTCTAACAATCTTTGAGGTTGTCAGCATGGCCTGCCCTCGCCCTGATCAGCAATTACCATCATTATGAGGTAAAACTATGTATCCCATCCCGACGCTGTTCGATAAAGCGGTGACCATCAGTATTGCCACTTTCTTTGCCTTGCTCGTTCACATGCCACAGGGTGAAGCTGCCGAAAACTACCAATGGGTTCAATACACCAGCGAAGGGCTGGAGGCGCGCGTGATTACCCAGTCAACCTCTTGCCCAACAGCGCTGGTGGATGGTGTGCAAACAACGATGACTATTCGCGCTGGCCACGGCGCCAACTACCCAGTAACGGTATGTGCGTTGCCACTGCCTTCCATTATCAAGACCATTGCAGTAGGCGACCAAGAATTACCGTTGCCAAAATCACGACCACAACGAATTCTGTTGCTTGGCGACACCGGCTGTCGACTCAAACGTGAAAGCGTGCAAGCGTGCAACGATCCTGTAGCCTGGCCCTTTCGTGTCGGTTCACACCTCGCTGCTGCTACCCAGCCCGATCTGATTATCCATGTGGGCGATTTTCATTACCGGGAAACTCCCTGCCCAGAAAATAATGCTGGGTGTGTGGGTAGCCCCTTCGGTGACAACTGGGATGTTTGGCAACAAGACTTTTTTTCTCCGGTTGATAAATTGCTGGAGTCTGCGCCGTGGGTGATGGTACGCGGCAATCATGAAGAATGTGAACGCGGTGGCAAAGGCTGGGCGCGTACACTAGATCCATACCCATGGGCAGCAGACTCTGGTTGTCTCGGCTCGGCCGCACCCTATCTGGTCGATCTAGTCGGCATAACACTGGCGGTGATGGATGTATCCACCGCCGCTGAAGATGCAGCCGATCAATTACAAGCTACACATTTCTCCGAACAGTATGCAGCACTGGCGCACATCGATCAGCCGGTTTGGGTGGCACAGCATCGTCCCATTCTAGCGCTTGATCGAATACAGCCTGAATTGGCGGGTGACAACAAAACCCTGGCGTTAGCAGCAAAACAGGGCATGCCGTCCAATGTGCAAACTATATTGTCGGGCCATCACCACGCCTTCGAAATATTGGACTTCGCAAACGTATCGCCTATCCAAGTTGTGGCGGGCAATGGCGGCGACGAGCTATCGTTCGAAGTACCCGTCAACTCCGACGGACTCGTTATAGACGGTGTTAAGGTAAATTATGGCAGAGCAATCACTGGCATCTTTGGTTACAGCCTGTTGGAGCGCGTCAATGACACTGCAGATTCAAGCTGGACTTTGAGCAGTTTTGATTACAACGGAAAATTGCTGATGGCGTGTGAACTGCAGGGACGGGCGGTTGTTTGTTAATAATGCTGCGGATCGAATAAAAGTAAAAGTAGCAAAATTTAAAGAGGTCACTTTATATTTAAAGGTATTTATCTTTTCTTTGCAAAAAAAAGCACCCTTCAGCCACCCTACTCGGCTTAATTTTTTCTTCATCCAATATTAATTTTTAGCTTATCAGGCTTGTTTAGAATATTTATGTGACCACAACAATTACAACATTGTCCTGACCTTTGTTCTAACCAACCTAAATTCAATTACTGATTTTCTATTACCCATTTTTTTATTTACTACTAATGGAGTATTACTTTGAAAAAAAATAAACGTTTCGCCCATAACAATTTACGCTTGGCGCTGTTGGCTCTTGCTGTTTCCCAAGCGGTTAATGGTATTGCTGCCGAACAACAAACACTGGGTAATGTAGAAGAAGTGGTAGTCACCGCACGCCGACCCATGGCCGAAAGTGCCGCTTCTGCTTTGGCTGCACAACGCGCTTCTGACTCTCTGGTCAGCGTACTTGCTGCCGACTTGATTGGTGATTTGCCTGATCAAAATGTCGCTTTTGCTGTTGGTCGTTTGCCTGGTGTTGCAGTAGAGCGTGATCAAGGTCAGGCGCGTTATATCAATCTGCGCGGCGCACCCGTTTATTGGACCACTTTGTCTTTCGATGGCCTGAGTGTGGTCAGCCCTGAAGGTCGCAACTCACGTTTCGATAACATACCCTCGGCAATCGCTAGCCAGATCACCGTCGAGAAAGCCATTGTGCCGTCTATGTCTGGCAACACAGTTGCAGGTAATGTTGATATCCGTACCCGCCGCGCTTTCGATAATCCGGGCCAAAAGTTAACTGGCAAACTGGGCATGGGCAAAGTCACACTCGGCGACGGTAAAGAAATGGACAGTTCACTGGTCTATTCGAACATATTTATGGACGGCAAACTTGGCCTGGTCGCACAGGGCTCTTATTACATGAGGGAAATGGCTACCGACAATTGGGAAACCGATCCTTACCTTACTAACACCATCAATCCTAACAAACATTTTGCTCGAGAGCATGAGAACAAACATTACCGCCTGACTCGCGAAAATTATTCAGCAACTACTCGCCTTGATTACAAGATCGATGAAAGCAACACTGTATTCGCAAGTACTATCAACACGATGTATCACGATGATGAGTTGCGTGACAATTTCATCGTCCGTCTGGATCAAGGCACCAATGCAACCGGCGCCTCATATACAAGTGCAGATTTCATCAATGCCAATCAACCAACAACAGGAACCGTTTTCGGCGCACGCATAAACGCCCGTATCGATTATCGCGATACCAAAGAATACACCCTTACCAACACGATCGGTGGCGAACACAACTTGTCTGGCTGGGATGTATCCTGGCGTTTTAATAACACCAAAACCAAAGATGGTCGTGACACGCCGGTGACGGCTGCTCTGCAAAGCCCTTCCTCATTTTTGCTGCGGCCGACCGTGGAATATGATTTTCGGGATGGCGATGCAAACACCATCCGCTTTTTTAGCACCGCCGGCGTTACTGCTGCGCGCATTAAAGGTGCTCAGATCACCAACATCGAAGAATTTCAGTTTCCCATGACAAGTATTGCCCAGATTGAAGGGGGAGACAAAACCGCGGCCGACACTTTTAAACTCGACCTTGATCATATGACACAGTGGTTTGGTCTAGATACAAAAGTTGAGCTGGGCGGCCTCTATACCGACCGCACCAAAAAATCTGAAGAAACAAACTATCTGCGCAGTTTTACCAGTGGAACCATTCCGACCTGGAATACTTTTGCGACCTATACTAGCTATCTTGGTGGACAAGATCTTAATTACAAATTCCGCTATACAGATCAAGCTTTCACCACCAACTTTATGAATGAAGAAATCCGTTCCGGAGCAGCAACATTACAAGACGTACGCGCTAATTATTGGAAGGTGACAGAAAACATTGCTGCTCTTTACGGCATGGCAACTAGTCAGTTTGATTGGGGTAATTTGGTTTACGGCGTCAGGGTCGAGCAGTTAGAAAATACTGGTGAGGCTTATGTAAACTTCCCCGTGGTTGGGACAACTGCAGCACAAACGCGTCTGGTCGAAACATCCAGCAATGACACCATGTTTTATCCAAGTGTGCATCTGAACTGGAACATGACTGACGAGATCAAGACCCGTTACAGCCTAACAACGTCGGCATCACGTGCTGATTTTGATGATCTGCGCCCAAACTTCACTATTAATGATGCCGCGCAAACAATCTCCGGTGGCAATCCCGAAGCCAAACCCGAACAACAGGTTGGTGTCGATGCTTACCTCGAATGGTACATGCCAAGCGGGAGTTTCTTCTCAACTGGTGTGTTTTACAAAAACATAAAAGATGTGCTTGTACAGCGTTCTACTACTTTTGGACTCGATACCCTCGATGTAGCGGGTATTGATCGTTCAGGTTATAGCCAAACCAGTTTGGGTAATGGCGGTGAAGGATTTCTAAATGGAGTCGAACTGGCTTATAGCACCAGTGCCGAACAACTTGTGTTGGACAATGCTCTGCCGGAATGGTTAGGGGGCTTTGGCTTGAATTTTTCTGGAGTATGGACGAACTCAGAAGTAACCCTGCCCTCAGTTGGTGGTGTGCCAGAACGTACTATTAGTGTGCTGGGAACTTCGGATGAAGTTTATAACCTGCAAGGTATCTACGAACAATATGGCCTGACAGTTAGGCTTGCGTATCAGTACCGCACACCCTGGGGTCAATCTGTGGGCGCGTACCGGGTGATCAACGGTGCAATCTACCCCGTAGATAACGGTGACATCTTCTGGGACACCGACGATGAATTAGACCTGTCAATTCGATATCAAGTGACCTCTAACCTCGAGATATATTTTGATGGTGTCAACCTAACCGACATGGGTGCACGCCGCTACGGACATCAGGCTAACAACCCGATTGAATTTGAAAAATTCGGTCCACGTTATCTTGGTGGTTTGCGGTTTAACTTTTAATGAGAAACACTCTGGCCTTAGTGTTTATATTTGTTGCTCTCAGCAGTAGAGCTGCGGAAGTAGTGCTAAGCCCTTTGGTCGTAACAGAGCCTGTTCGTTACGATACCGACGACCCTGCTATCTGGATCAATCCCATTGATCCAGATGGTAGTCTGATTATCGGCACCGACAAAGATGCAGATGGCGCGCTGTATGTTTTTGATTTACACGGCAAGATAGTGCAGGAAAAAGTGGTGCGAGGTTTGTTGCGACCCAACAACGTCGACATTGCTTACGGCGTATTGGTGGGAGGAATACGGGTAGATATAGCGGTAGTTACTGAACGTTTCGCACATCGTCTACGTATTTACCGATTACCCGATATGGTACCTATAGATGGCGGTGGCATTCCCGTTTTTGTTGACGAGCAAGCAGCAGATGTAATGGGCATTGCGCTTTATACGCGTACCAGTGACGGGGCCTTGTTTGCTATTGTCAGCCGGTCTGATGCTTTTGCACCCACGGAAGGTTATCTGCATCAATACCGCTTGGCTGATGATGGCACTGGCAAATTGCAGGGTCTTCTCACGCGAGCTTTCGGCACGTGGAGTGGCCAGAAAGAAATCGAAGCCATCACTGTAGACAACGAACTGGGTTATGTTTATTACAGCGACGAAAGCTATGGTATTCGTAAATATCACGCCGACCCGCTGGCCGAAGATGCAGATACGATGCTCGCTGCTTTTGGGCAGAATGATTTCACCCAGGATCAAGAAGGACTGTCCATATACAAACGTGCTAATGGCACCGGCTATCTGCTGGTGTCAGATCAGCAGGCCAATCAGTTCAATATCTATGCCAGGGAAGGTGTAAGTGGGGACACACAACAACATACCTTGCTCGCCCGCGTAAAACTAGCCACAACTGAAAGTGATGGCAGTGAAATAACTACAGTGTCACTACCTGGTTTTGCCGGTGGATTGTTTGTGGCTATGTCTAGTGATCGAACTTTTCAATTGTATGCAGTTGCAGACATCCTGCGTGCAGCCGGGTTAGAACCGTAAAGCGTTTATATTTTATTTAAAGGGGTCAGACCCCTTTTTTTGTTTTCTTTTCTTTGCAAAAAAACACCCATCTTCTTAACACAATTCCCTACATCTCCTGACCCTTTTTTTACCAAGAATTAGTTTGTCCTTTATCCAAGACACCTAAAATATCCATTTTTTATACTGTATTTTCACCTTCAGGAAATCACTATGCGAGCAAAAAACAATCAGTATTCCGAAACATCAACGGCAATAACCAATTCTGGCAATGGCGTAAGTCGTTATTCGAAAATCGCCATTGCAGTGTTTGTTGCGCTTAGCACCAGCAGCGGCGTCATGGCTCAATCCACCGGAACCCTAACAGCAGAAGGCATCGATGAAGTAGTAATCACCGGCAAAGGTACGGTGGATATGGCAGGGGTTACCAACCAAAATGCAGCCAAGTCACGTGTTTCTATCACGGGTGCTTCCCTGCAGAAGTCTGTATCGGGTCAAACTTTTTTGGATTCGCTAAATCAGGTACCCGGTCTTAATTTCGTCAACAACGATGCTTATGGAACTTCTGGTGGTAATTTGCGCTTGCGTGGATTTGATGGCAATCGGGTTTCGTTGACCTTTGACGGTATACCCTTGAATGACACAGGTAACTACGCGGTTTATACCAATCAGATGATTGACGCCGAACTGATTCAGTCCGTGGATGTAAATCTGGGCACGACAGATGTGGATAGCCCAACCGCCTCTGCCATTGGCGGCACAATCAACAATCGCACCCGGGTACCTGCCGAACAATTTGGAGGGATGGTATCCCTGGCAGGAGGACAATCAAATTTTGCACGCGGTTTTGGCATGGTAGAAACAGGGGCCTTTGGCGCCTGGAACACCAAAGCGTACCTAGCAGGTTCTTATGCCAGCAATGATAAATTTAAAGGCCCTGGAGAAATGTTTAAGCGCCAAGTAAATGGTCGCATTCAACAAGATTTTGAAAATGGAAATTTTATTGCCCTGGCTTTTCATTACAATATTAATCGTAACAACTTTTACCGGAATTCGACCGAAGCACTCTTCACCCAGTTTGGTCGGCAATACGACAACAACGCCTCCTGTGTGCGTGATGCTGCTACTGCAGGAACCCGCGATGATGACAACTCAACCTTGGTTGCTAGCACCACGGCATTGCTGGCTACAGATAACATTGCAAATCCAGCAGCTTGTACCAACTATTATGGCTTGCGTATTAATCCGTCCGATACCGGCAATGTACGCATGAACTCCTTGTGGAATCTGAGTGAAAACCTGCGTTTGACTGTTGATCCTTCGTTTCAGACAGTATTGGCGAACGGTGGCGGTACTACAGTAATGAATGAAACTCCAGGCGCGGCCACGGTAGTTGATCGCCGCGTAACCGGCTCTACTGCGCTGACTGGTTTCGACTTAAACGGTGACGGCGACATCCTAGATAGTGTGCGTTATTACTCGCCCAACAATACCAACACTAAACGCCTTGGACTGAATGCCTCACTAATTTGGGATATGTCCGAGACCCAACGCCTGCGTGTTGCTTATGCTTATGATTACGGCAGACATCGTCAGACCGGTGAATTCGGCTACCTCGACAGCTACGGTAATCCAGAAAATGTATTTGGTGGCAATCAGGGTCGCGTGGTGATGACCGCAGATGGCAGCATCATTCGTAGTCGTGACCGCTTTTCCATTGCTGAGCTTAACCAGTTCTCCTTGGAATGGCGCGGCACTTGGATGGAAAACAAACTCACCACAATCGTAGGTGTACGTGCTCCCCGTTTCACCCGCGATCTGAATCAATATTGCTACACGGTTAATGCATCCAGCAACGTCCTTTGTACCACCCAGACCCCCTCTGCAACTCTGGCCAGTGGCAACGTTCGCTTCGGTACGTCAACCACTGAATATTTGCCACCCTTTGTGGCTACTGCAAAATTCCAAGAGATGCTACCCAATCTTGGTTTGACCTTTGCGCTAAGCGACACTCAAACAGTTTATGGATCGTTTGCGGGTGGTTTGTCTGCACCCCGTACCGATAATCTTTATGCGTCACGTCGCCTTGCAGATGGCTCGCTGGCACGGGCAAACCCAGACCCAGAGCAGACCAACTCGTTTGATATTGGCTGGCGCTTAAATACCGATACTTTCATAGCGTCGGCCGCCTTGTGGACCAGCCAATACACCAATCGTATTGTGTCTTCTTTTGATGATGCGCTTGGATTTTCTGTGGATCGAAACGTGGGTGATGTGGACTTACAAGGTTTTGATATGCAGGCTGGTTGGCAGTTAAACACATGGTCTACTGTTAGTTTTAATGCGTCTTACAACGACAGCGAACTAAAAGATAATCTAAAAATCAGTGCGACTACTACTCTGCCTACTGCCGGCAAGAAGTTTGTTGAAACCCCTGAGATGAGCTACGGTGTAAGAGTAGAAATAAGCCCCATTGCAAACCTAAAAATTGGCTTGGAAGGTAAAGCGGTTGATGAGCGCTTTACTACCGATCTGAACGATGCCTTTGTTAGCGGTTATAACCTATTCCATCTAGATGTTGGTTATGACTTTATGGATCTTGGTCTCAAAAATTTACATGCTCAGCTTAATGTCTATAACCTGTTTGATGAGGAATTTTTTGGAAATATCTCGTCCACTACCGGCGCAATTGCCTCACCTGGCTTTACCCCTTCGGCACCATTCTTGTCGTTGGGAGCACCACGGTCGGCAAGTGCTAGTTTGCAGATGAGATTCTAAAAAGAGGTTGATAAAAATGGGGCAGTCACGCTTTTTGACCCTGCTTATACTGTTGTCATTCAGCAGTACTGTAGGCGCTTGGGGTGCTAATGGACACCGAGTGATCGGAGAATTGGCACAGCAGCAACTAAGTGTGACGGCCCACGCTGCGGTTAGTGAACTCCTGCAAGGGGAGTCACTGGCCTTTGCGTCCACCTGGGCCGACGAGATGCGGTCTTCAAAAGACAATCGGCAATTCTGGGGCTCACGTTATACCGGTAGCTGGCACTATGTGAATATTGCCGCTGGTGAGACTTATAACAGTGCGTTGAAAAACCCGAACGGTGATGCCGTTATGGCACTAGAGACCTATATTGCCATTTTGCGTGACGAACCGATTCCTGCTGGTCCAGTGCGCGATGGGCTTGAGTTTTATTATGGTGATCTCACCGCGAAGCGCACCGAGCTAAAACGTTTCGCTCTAAAGTTTTTGCTGCATATCGTGGGCGACCTGCAGCAGCCGCTGCACAGTGGTTATGCCGAAGATCAAGGTGGCAACCAGGTCGAAGTTCAATGGTTCGGTGACAACAGCAACTTACATACCTTGTGGGATACTCATCTGGTGGAACATTCGCAACTGAGCTATACCGAACTAACAGCCAAACTAGCTACTCGTATTTCCCTCTTGTCCTCCGCCGAGATCCAGACATTGGCGCGTGCCACGCCCGCGCAATGGATAAGCGAAGCGCTGGTGCTACGTGATCAGGTATACAAGGCCAACGTGGCTGGCACAGATTTTGGTTATGACTACGCCTTTGAGTTTGTACCGGTGGTCGAGGATCGCTTGCTGCGCGGTGGTCTACGGCTAGGTTGGTTGTTGAACGAGATCTTCGCCAAATAAAAGTAGGCGTACACCATTACTTTCTAGCTTTATCACTGCTTAAACGCTTTTCAGTTTGTTCTGCTTTAGGTTGTCTAAGGTTCGTTTAAAAATATTCAGACATTCAACCAGGGATACTTTTGTTCCCACGCCCAAGCATCCTTCATTATTGTTGCCAACTCACCTCTTTGTGGTTGCCAGCCCAGCTCTGCTCGGGCCAGACTAGAATTAGCCACTAAGCGTGGTGGATCACCCGCGCGCCGTGCTTGGTAGTGCACTTTGATGTCACGCTTGGATATCACACGCGCGGTTTCAATTACTTCTTTTACCGAATAGCCCATGCCATTACCTAAATTGAAGCGGCCACTCGTGCCGCCTTCTAGCAACCGTAACAACGCCAGTAAATGGGCATCACACAGATCGGCAACGTGCACGTAATCTCTGATACAAGTGCCATCAGGTGTATCGTAATCGCTGCCATATACCGATATGAACTCTCGCCTACCGGATGCAGCCTGCAGCACTAAAGGAATAAGATGGGTTTCGGGCTCATGGCGTTCGCCTAGTTGTCCGTTTTGGTCAGCACCTGCAGCATTAAAATAACGCAGGCAAACCGCTTTTATTCCATAGGCACGGTCGTAATCTTCCAGCACCTGCTCCACCATCAATTTACTTCTGCCATAGGGATTGATAGGGTTTTTGGGATGGTCTTCATCAATCAATACTGATTGTGGATTTCCATACACGGCCGCGGTAGAAGAAAAGATAAACTTTGCCACGCCCCATTTGAGCATGGCAGCCAGCAAGGTGAGGGTTGCTGCAACATTGTTCGCATAATATCGGTCAGGTGCTGTTACAGATTCTGCAACTTGAATAAAAGAAGCAAAATGCATTACCGCAGCAAAGTGGTGGCTGGCAAATACTTGGTCTAGTAACGATGTATCGGCTATCGATCCAACAACCAGCTTGGCATCAAGCACTGCATTACTAAAGCCGCCCGAAAGATCATCGAGTACCACCACTGCATAACCACACTGGCGCAGTAACTTCACCATGTGTGACCCTACATAACCAGCACCACCAATTACTAAAATCTCTGTCATCTTTGCACGTCACTGCCACAAGCGGCTTGCCAAGGTTTCTGTTGTTTGTGTACAGCCTCCGGCAATCCAGCTCGCCAGCACTTGTGCTACATCGGGATAACAAATCTGGGTGACTACAGTTTGCCTGTTTAGCCAACTTTCTATGGAAGGGCGTTCCAGTTTATTTAGAACTTCGGCATAACCGAGTTGCGCCAAGGCAGCCGCGTTGGAAATCTGTTCCATCTGCCCCATTAGCGGTTTGGTCAGAACACGCTTGCCTAGGTGTAGACATTCTCCGATCAGTTCAAAACCACTGTTGGTTATAACGCCGCAAGTATTTAATAAATCTTGTTTGAATCCGCTTCTACTTATAGGCCGGTAATGTAAATTACTCAGGTCTTTTACTTGCGCCTGTGGGTGGTAAATATAAAACTCGAAGCCGACTAATGGTTGCAGAAGCGCGGTGAGAAATTCCAAATTTTCAAATGGCATATACACAAGGTATTTGTTTGGAGTAACTATAGGTTTCGCCACCAGTAAATCTCGATCTAGTATGGGAGGCAGAATAGGAAAACCAAAATGATGCCAATGCAAGCCGATGGCTGTCGTGGCGGGAGCAAAATTTTTCATTAATGCTTTTTCTATGGGATTGGCGCCCGGCATCGGAATGGAATGATTAAAAGCATATTGATGCCCAATACCAACCACCCTAACACCACGCTTGCGAGCAGCATGGGCAATAACCGGTTCATAATCGGAAATGATCAAATCATAGGGCGTTAAATCCAGCGTATTAATATCTTGCCAAAATTTATACAAATTAAGTTTTTTAAAAGTTTCTAGAATATTAATTTTGCCGTTACGGGCAACAAACGTAAGACCTTCTCGCCAAAGAAAATTCTGTATATTGCCGCAGCCAAGTTGCTGCTCTCTGCCACTCAAAAGCCAAGTCACTTCCAATTCTGGATGGCTAGCCAACGCCTCAGCCATAGAATTGGAACGGCTTATGTGGCCATTTCCAGTACCTTGCACGCCATATAGTATTTTCATCAGATTAGGTGCTCTGGTTCAAATAATTCATATAAACAGTGCCAACGTGTGTTGATCGCTACAGCAGGAAATTTGCCGGCACTAGTGAGAAAACTCAACGGCATGAGAGGCCAGACAGCGAGAATAACGCAGGGAATAAAAAATCCTCGTGTCTGTATACAGCAGATAAAAGATCATGCCGGTTTGTTCATAGGTGATAGCATATAAACTTTATAATTTTAAAAACATTTTATAAATGCAAGATAAATACTGTATTAATAAACTATAAATGCCTGTGTTAATGCTTTGTAAAAATAAAGGATGTCACGCCAAATGTATAAGCTGATGTTGCGTAGTGTATTGCTTGGGTCGTTACTGGCAACGGCGTTGCCTTACCTTGCGTTTGCTGCCGAAGTTTCGCCGCCGGCAAAAGCTTTGTGGTCGCGCACCATGGGGCAATCAGGACTGCGCCGGTTTTATTCGACCGGGGCAGACTTGGGTGAACTGGTGAACCGTCAGGTCAGTTACCAGTTGGCGCGTCGGCTTGAAACCGCCTGGCGAGCACAGCACCCTGGCACCAATCCACAAGCAAACGCCTTTGCGTCGGAAGCGGAAGGTTTCGTAGTGCAGTACGATTCGCTGGTACCACTACCGGTGACACTGCAAAGACCATTGTTTATACGCACTCTGGCACGCACCGCAAAACGTTTCGAACCCGGAAAATTAAATAGTATCAATCAACGTTATGATCTGGGTTTGCTCTACGCACCTTCCCAACAAACCTATCTCGGCATTGGCTTGGCCATAGAACAAACACGCGCAGATTTGAAGTATGTCCAAGGCAACACGAGCGTAAATGCTATAGGCCCGCGCCTCGATGCCGGTGTGCAGTTAAGCCCAATACTGGCGCTTGGCTTGCGTCTAGAAGAAGTAACTTTTACTGGCGACAACGAGGTTATGGTCAGCACCATGACCGGCAGTATGACCGGCAGTATGAACATTGCACGCCAGCTCGATTACCAGCGACGTTATCTCCAGACAGAGGCGATCATTCGTCTGACTCGCACACAGTTGCCCTTCCTGCCGGCGAACCTGCAGGTTGGTGGCATGGCGGCATGGCATTATTTGGACCTACGCTACGAGAGTCAGCGTAACAGTTTGGGCCAGACCGTCGTCGAACCCTTTGGCAACCGCGAACGACTTGGCGTGTTTCGCAGCGGCGTTTTTGTGTCTGCAAATATTGGCAACAACGGTTTATGGAATCCTTACACCGAATTGTTGCTCGACAGAGAAATCGACAACAACATGACTGCCCCGCTCGACGACCGCACTTCTGTGTTGTGGCGAGCCGGACTGGCGCGCCTGTTGGGGACAGGCAAACGTATATCCATGGAATATCAACATTCGCAAAGCCGGCATGGTGCGCGCGAACGCGATAACCTACTGCTAGTTGCCGTTATCGATTTCTGAAGTGGTGACACACCACTAATGTAATACTAATTGATTTCTGTATTGGGAAGATGTGCCTATGTAAGCCGGCCTAACGAGGGTTGGGTTAGGCCGCTCATAGTAGTAGTGGGAATAAAGTTGGCGTTAATCCTGATCAAACATAAAACCTACCGTAGATAACTGATCGTTTAATATATCTTGATCAACAATGGATGCATCAGTTAGGTTGGGTGCTGCGCTTTTTCGCTTCTTTGGTAATAAAAGAATTACATGGGTTAGACGCCTTTTATTTTTTTGGTCCAGTTTTTTTTGCTAGTCTGGTGAAAATATCAATCACAACAGCGGCAGGTAAATGCGCCTATAGGGGATGTATGAAACAACTAATCAAGACGACTCTGGCCTGTCTCGTGTTGGGGGTATCTGTCTCCCTCTCCGCGCAAGACCTTACCATCACCAACGCCCGCATTATCACCTCCAGCGGTGAGGTCATTGAGCGGGGTTCGATTGTAGTGCGCGATGGCAGCATAGTTTCGGTTGCGCCTGGCACACCTGCTGCTGGGGATATCAATACGATGGATGCCAACGGCATGACCGCCATGCCCGGCTTTATCGACGCCCACCGCCACATCAATACCGGGCCCGACGAGAAGGCGCAAATGCAGGCTCTGCTCGAGGCAGGCTATACAACAATCCTCTCTGGTGGTGGCCCCGCGGAGGGCAATATCACACTGAGGGATCACATCGACAGCGGCCTGATCAACGGCCCCAGGATCATTCCAACGGGGCGCGTGAGCCTGATGATTCCGCCCGAACAGGCGCGTGCCGAAATACGCGCAATGGCATTGCTCGGCATAAAATTTACCGGAGAAATACACCTCACTTCATTCCCTGGCCCCACCGACCAGGAGATGGAAGTGCTGCGGGCTATTCTCGATGAAGCCGGCAAGGCTGGGGTAATGGTGCAGGTGCATGCTGTCAGCTCCCAGTCCACGATGGCAGCAGTGGAAGCCGGCGTGAAACGTCTGGTACACACCACCAACAAGAATTTTCTAGACACGGAAAGCGCACAACTAATGGCTGCTTCGGGTGTGATGGTATTGACCACGGTGGGCTTCGGCTCCCCAGTGTTCGGCGTTTATTCGGATGACAACGTACCCACATTCCGCGACGGCAATCCCTGGCCGGACTCGATTGCGCTGACCTCACAGGTCCCGGAGCTCCACATGGGGGAAGAAGCAGCCCATGCTCCGCTGAATGCGCGCACGCTGTGGGATGCCGGCGTTGTGCTTGGCTATTGCACCGACACCAGCTACGACCCGACGGCCGGCCTTGACCACGAGCTGAAAATTCTCAATGTCATGTTCTCCATGCAGGATCTGGTGAAAATGCTGGGACCCAACACCGCCGCCTTCATTAAGATGGAGGACCAGATCGGGGACTTGGCACCAGGCAAACTGGCGGACATCATTCTGCTCGATGGCGATCCGCTGGAAGGTTACTGGAACTGGCTAAAAACCAAGGTAGTGATCAAAGGCGGCGTAGTGATGGTGGACAAGCGTTGAAGTAGCTGCCGACTGCAGCGACCAACTCCACACAGTCCCTTGTGTCCAGACATCCTCCCCTTTAAAGATTAAAGGGGTGATTAAAGGGGTCAGACCCCTTTTATTCCTTTTATTAGTGAAGCCGGCCTAACGAGCGTTGGGTTAGGCTACTCATAGTAGAAATAGAGTTGGCGTTAATCCTGATCAAACACAAAACCTATCGTAGATAACTGATCGTTGAATATATCTTGATCAATAAAGCATTCATCGGTTAGATTCCGCGCAGCAATTCAAACGGCAGTTATAGCTAAGCAAATTCAAATAGCCAAGGTTACTTCGAATTTCGGAACGGCAATTTCGCGTATGAGTGCAATCCCGCGTATGAATGGCGCGCCATTAACCCTGCATGCCCATTGTGTCATGTTGTACAAATGCCATTCCAACCAACAACTACAATTATCCCGAAATCCGGGAAGGGAAAAGAAATGAAAGTGACTAGTTTTAGCAGTTCCAGAACCAAGCTGTGCCTCGCAATCGCCGCCACCCTGGCTACCTTCGTCCCTGCACTTGCGACAGCGCAACAATCCAATGCCGGTGGCGTCGAAGAAATCCAGGTTACCGGTACCAGGGTTCGCCTCGCCGATGGCATGAGTGCGCCAACCCCGGTCACCACCCTCACCACTGACGAACTGCGAAACTTCGATCCCGGCGCCACCATGGCGGCTCAGCTCGACGACCTGCCGCAATTCTTCGACACCAACAGCGCGCAGCGCGGCGGTAATGCCGTAAGCAGCAACGCCGGTGGTTCTTATCTCAACCTGCGCGGCATGGGCCAGAACCGAACCCTTGTGGTGCTCGACGGCACCCGCGTGGCGCCGGCTGACGCACAGGGCAGCGTCAACGTGGATCTGTTCCCGAGTGCACTCGTGCAACGTGTCGACGTAGTGACCGGCGGTGCTTCTGCGGCCTATGGCGCCGACGCCGTGGCTGGTGTGGTCAACTTTGTTCTAGACCGAGAGTTCGAAGGACTGCGCACCAACGTGTCGACTGGCATCACTGAGCAGGGGGACGGCGAGAACTACAGCTTTAACGTGGCCGGCGGCAAAGGGTTTATGGACGATCGTCTCCACTTCATCGGCTCGATCGAAGCGCGCCAGATCGACCAGATCGGTATGCAGAATAAGGACCGGGTCGACAACTGGAAGGACTGGGGTCTCGTGCGCAATCCGGCCTGGATTTCCACCACCGCGACGCCAGGGGTACCGGCGCGCATCACCATGCCCAACGTGTTCAGTAATCAGGCTTCGCCGCAAGGCAAGATCATCACCACGGCAGCCAAGTTTCCCTATACCAACTATACCTTCTCTAACGACGGTACCAGCATTCGCCCCTATGATTTCGGCCCATACTCCTCCAATAGCGGTGCAGGCAACTTGAACAACCAGAGCGGCGGGCCGGAATACAAGTATTACGACGTGGGCACTTTCCGCGGCCCCGGCGGCAGCTTTGTGGCGCAGCGCTCGGTCTTCAGCGCTCTCAAATTCGAAGTCAACGATCAACTGTCGCTTACCGCGCAAGTCGCCGCCGGCCGCAGCGAATCCAGTCGCGTTGGCCAGCATTCCAATGCCTCCATCGCAGGCCCGGTCTATGCCTGGAAAGCGTTTCGCAACAACGCCTACCTGCCGCCACAGCTGGCCGCTGGAATGGACGCCGCCGGCCTCGACATGATTAAGTTCTCTAGCATCAGCATGGTCGACGGCCCCGGTCTCATAAACATTTACGACAACCGCATCGACATCAGCATCCAGGCGCAGCAGATGTACACGCTCGGTTTCGACTTCGCTATCGACGACAACTGGAACATGACCGGCGCGTATCAGGTGGGCAAATCGAAGATCGACACCGGTGTGCGCAACATTCCGCGCACCGACAAACTCTTCCTGGCGATGGATGCCGTGCGCGATCCGGCTACCGGCAAGATCGTTTGCAACATCGCGCTGCGTAATCCGAGCCCCGCCGAACTGAAAGATTTCATGAAGGGCAAGTTGCTGGCGAGCCCGAGCAACGTCAATGGCGTTAGCGCCGATTCCCCGGTCGGTCCGATGAATCCTAAAGAGTGCGTGCCCTTCAACCCCTTTGGTCTTGGCAACGCCAACCAGGCTGCCAAAGACTGGATACTCGATGAAGGCAAGAAGCAGGTTCGCACACTCGATCAAGATTTCGCCGAACTCCTGCTTACAGGCGATCTGTATGAGGGTTGGGGCGCGGGCCCGATTTCGCTGGCGGCTGGTCTTACATGGCGCGACGAAGTGTTCGATCAGATCAACTACCCCGTATGGGGAGAGCGTAGCCTGCTGAACGCACCGTTGCTCGGTATCCGCTCGATTCCCGACGGCTTCGCCGGCGACGGCAACCGCGAACTGCACCCCTTCTCTGGGATCGGCTCCGGCGGCGGCAGCAAGGACGTGTGGGAGTGGTACAGTGAAGTCAACGTGCCTATCTGGAAATCCGATTCCGGGCAGAACCTCGGCTCATCGTTCGCTTACCGCAGTTCCAACTACTCCTTGTCGGGCCGCCAGGAAAGCTGGAAAGTCGGCCTAGATGCACAACTGTTGCCGTCTCTGCGTTGGCGCGCCACGAAGTCCAGCGACATCCGTGAACCGAACTTCGCCGAAATCTTTTTGAGCGGCACCGGTGGCGGTTCGGTTAACGACCCCTTCCGCGCTGGCGAAGCGAACGGCTCGCTTACCGTTCTGGCAAATTCCAATCCAGCTCTGCACGCCGAGATCGGCGATACCTTCACCACAGGCGTGGTGTGGCAGCCCACCTTCGCTAACTGGATCGACGGCTTTTCGATGTCGCTCGACTGGTACGAGATAAACCTCGCAGGCGCGATCACGACCTACGGTGCGCAGCGCATCGTGGACGATTGCTCGGCCCGCCTTGCCACCGCCTGTAGTCTGATCGTACGCGGTGAGCCGAACAACAACTTTGCGGTGGGCCCCATCACGCGCATCCTGAACCTGTACATCAACGCCGACATGGCGCAAACGCGGGGCGTGGACTTCGAGGCGAGC
>CAIMTR010000195.1 GCA_903844415.1 uncultured Gammaproteobacteria bacterium | reverse complement strand
CGCAGGGGCTATCCCAAAGATGTAGGGCACTACCACCGTAAAGTCAGGAAATGAGTGTGTTCCTATATGGTGATAGCTTAGTGGGAGAGTGCAGTCGTTGGCTGCGGGCACAGGTTCAAATCCTGTTCACTATTTCATATAAAAACACATTGTTTGCGTGGACTATCGCACGACACAACTACCCAGATTGGTCAGTGTGTTTTTCTATGGTAAATGTATAGCCTTAGGGAGCAGCAGAGGGGAGTAATTAACCCTAACCATAATCGGGGGTCATGACCCGATGAACTCGTGGTAGTTTAAATGGAAAACTTGCGTTAAATAACGGCGCAAATGGTGGTTTCGAAGTCCACCCCATATCGAGTTCGCATATTGAAACATATTTGATCAGCGACCGCCGTCGAATAGGGGGCATCACGTTAAAGTGAGTGTGTTTCAATATGCTTATACTGCCGAGTCGTCAAGCGGTTAAGACCCTGGATTTTGATTCCAGTATGCGTAGGTTCGAATCCTACTTCGGCTGCCAGACTTATTCCCTAGTAGCACAGCGGTAGTTGCACTTGACTGTTAATCAAGTTGTCCGTGGTTCGATCCCACGCTGGGGAGCCAAAATATTTTAGACACTATCGTATCATTGTTCGAATCAATGTCAGTCATACGATAAAACAGGTAAGCTAGCCTGCATAAACAACACCCATCGTTAATGTAGTTGTTTGTGAAAGTAGTATAATATCACTTCTAGTGCACTAGAAGTGATCTATCATAGTTGCAGCTGCTGACTACACCTGTGACTTTGAAAAATAGTAGGTAAATAGGTGGCACGCAGATTTAGCCTATAAAGCTGGATTAGTAGCCGTGATTCCTGAAGGCGTTAACATCGCTACTACTAAAATGCCTACCAATATTAGTCGGATAGCCAGTTCCGAAAGCAAGGCAGCTTTAAACCTTAGGGTTTAGATAAACATATAGTAACAGTATGCTTATCTAAACCTTTTATTTCTTGGAAGATGTGCCGCAAGGTGCGGCAAGGGCTTGCTAAGCCCTCGTTCAGTAATGGGCTGATTGGTTCGATTCCAATATCTTCCGCCATTTATTGCCTTGTAGCTCAGAGGAAGAGCAATCGCTTGATAAGCGATAGGCCGACATTTCAAAATTGTCCGAGGCAACCAGTTGTGTATCCTTAGCTCAATTGGCAGAGCGCTGGTCTCCAAAACCAGAGGTTCGCGGTTCGAGGCCGTGAGGGTATGCCAAATTTAACGCGGGTAGGGTGGTTACCACACCGGTCTCATAAGCCAGGTGCATCGGCAGTTCGAATCTGTCACCCGCAACCAATTGGAAAGTAATGCAGCGGGGTTGGTCCTGCGACTGGCCTTGAAAACCAGGTTCTCTTAACAGGGATGGGGTTCGACTCCTCTGCTTTCCGCCATAAGTAAACATACTACTACAATAGTAGGCGGAAATCCTACGTTATAAATTAAAACTAAGTAGTATGTTTTCTTATGGTTGTATGAAGTAGACTGAAAAAAGTTCTGGACGGGGGTGTGAATCCCAGGTCCACCAGATGCACTGGGTTGAGTCATGTACTGCCTTAGTTGAACACCACAACGGGCGATGGGAAATAGTTACATGGACCGAGGAAAAAGATAATGAAACTAAGTGATACCATTACTATCGTAGTGCCTTGCAAAAATGAGGAGATGTACATTCATCATTTATTAGATTCACTGCGTTCACAAAATATAGGCGATACTAGGATCATCATTGCTGATTGTTCTACCGACAACACTAGACAAGTTATACATGATAACAGTTTTGAATTGAATGTTGAAATCATAGACGGCGGTCCTGTCAGCATTGCCAAGAACCGTGGAGCACAATTAGTTACCACACCCTACATCTTGTTCATTGACGCCGATGTACGTTTCTTTAAGGATACTGTTATCCGTGATGCTGTTGCCAAAATGGAATCAAAAAACTTGGATTTGATTGGACTGAACATTAAATGCTATGACAATGACAAAAGAGCCATGCTGGGATTTATGGTTTTCAATGGCATAAATCATGTGTTAAAATTTGTATCACCTTTTGCTGTTGGTGCGTTTATGCTGACACGCAGAGATCGATTCGAGGAGTACGGTGGATTCCCCGAACAATGTACAACGTCTGAAGATTACTTTTTATCAAAGAAATACAGCCCCAAAAAGTTTAGAATCATACGGCATCACCTGGGGCAAGATTCACGCAGGTTCAAAAAAATGGGCTACCTAGGCATGGCCCGATATCTTGTAAAAAACTTTGTCAATCGCAACAATAAAGCCTACTGGGACAATTTAGACAACAGTAAATACTGGGGTTGACAAACAAAACAAACAAGTGTATAATATATGAACAATGATAACAAATTTGATACGCTTCAAGAAAATCTAGCCAAAGATTTGGTTCACCTTGAAGAAAATGAATCACTATCAGAACCGCAGATGGATAGCATTACAGAAGCATATTCCGAAGTTTATGATATTATCACAAAGTTAAAATCTTTATGATAAGTAAGAGTTAAGACTGTATGAAGTAGACTGAAAAGAGTTCTGGACGGGGATGCAAATTCCCCCAGGTCCACCACAAGCATATTGCGGTGTGTATTCGAAAGACCGATCACCTTGGCGTTTCGATGTTTTCGCAAGTGATTTTACAATATGCTTTTGATGGGCCTGACATTGGTTTCGACAGGGCAACAAGTAACAGAGTGGACAGCTCGGCAAAGCAGAAGCCGTAGGGTTGGGGAGACTCGGCCGTAGACGCAAAAACCGTAAATGCAAACGACGAACAGTTCGCTTTAGCAGCCTAAACACTGCTTAGGGTAGGAAATACCTCGTAACAGAAATCACCAAACCCGCTTCGGCGGGTTTTTTTTGATTGACACATGTGAGCTTTTCGTGTATACTATAACTATCAACAACCCCTAGGAGAAATACATGGCCAGAATCACCAGCCAAGCAGCAGTAGCAAT
>CAIMTR010000194.1 GCA_903844415.1 uncultured Gammaproteobacteria bacterium | reverse complement strand
CGCCGCGCTTCCGCAGCAACTCTGCGCATTGGCCAACCGTCGGTTTCGATGGCATCAGAGCCGCCCGAGCCGCCTTGGTCGGGAGTAGTATCGCTACTGCCCATCACTAGACGCGTCTGTTCATAGGCCATGTCGAGTTCGTCGCACATCATTTGCCGAAACGCAGTGCCGGTGCCTTGGCCGCCATCGGTTTTGCCGACGAAGAATGTGGCAGTGTTGTCGGGATGTATGATGATCCAAGTGTCGAGCTGCAAAAAATCCGGATCGGGATACGGCCCATCAAGCGCTTGCGCCAACACGCGAGCGCCGGGGACAGAGCCGATGCCGAGGCTCAGCACCAGTGCGCCGGAGGACGCCAGAAAATTGCGGCGCGAGGTGGATGGGTTGATGCGACGCAGCGCATCTTCGAGAGCCTTGGGAAACTGGAATTTCGTGTTCATACTGCAGCCTCCAGATCATTCTGTTGATCCTTCTCTTGAACAAGTTCCGGCCCGTTCACCACGCGTTTGATCGCGGCCTGAATACGGAAATAGGTCATGCAGCGGCACAGAGCACCTTCCATACCTTCACGAATCTCGGCATCGGTGGGCTTGGAATTGCGGTCGAGCAAAGCTTTGGCGGTCATGATCTGGCCATTCTGGCAGTAGCCACACTGCGGCACTTGCTCATCGATCCACGCCTGTTGCAGCGGATGCAAGATGCCATTTTGCGCGAGACCTTCGAGTGTGGTCACTTCGCCGCTCACAGCCACAACAGGCAGCTGGCATGAGCGCACAGCAACACCACCGATAATCACGGTGCACGATCCGCATTGCCCCAAACCACAGCCGAAACGCGGGCCACGCAGCCCAAGATCGTTGCGCAGCACATACAGAAGCGGTGTCGACGGGTCGATGTCCACTTCGTGAACTGCACCATTTACATTAAGTGAAACGACACTCATGGGTTGCCCTCAGATCAGCAAAATTAAACAGAAACTCAAAATTTCAGGACTCGCAACAGCCGCAGCCCAGCCAGATAATCTACTCCGCCTTAGCTGCTGCCCCAATCCCCGACGAGCCTACATCTAGTTCCGATCCGTCGGGCAAGGTCACGGCGCCACCGCTGGCGCGGAACTCGTCGCCGCGGGCGCGATAGCCGATCACGTCAACCTTCGTGCCTGCTGGCAACGAGTTACGGTCCCAGCCGCGGCGGATCAGCGCGTTGGGCGCGCCGCCTTCAATGGCCCACTCTTGGACTTCGCCTGTGGCCGTGGTGACTTTCAGATAGATATAAGAATGGGGATTGCTGAAAACCAGACGAATCACTTCGCCACTCAGTTGTATCGGCTTATTAATATCGAATTCCGCCGAGAACGAGTGATGCGCGACCGCTGGCGTAATCAGCCCAGGAAGAGTGAAGAGCGCTGTGGCTACCAAGATCTTGCATAGGATTGCGTTGGGCATTTCTACACCTCTCTTTATATTGTTTTATTGTTCGCCGGTTAAGGGAGTTGCGACCGCAGCGGAATCTGTACTCATCAAATCGCCGTACAGCAACTGCTCGGCAAATGCCACGCAGCTGTACTCCAGCAGGCGTGCATCTGCTTCGACGTGCCGGTACAGCGGCATGCTGATGGTCCAGGGACGCGAGAAGGTCTGGGGATCATCTATGGTGGCTTCGTATTGGATGAGATTTTCATTCACGAGGGTATAACGCTCGGTCACTATCATAGCGGGGCTGTGGTGGTTACCGGCGCGGTCGAGCCAAGTCTGGTCGATGTTGGAATTGACTTCGATAACGAGAGTATCGCCGTCCCATGAGCCGTTGGACCAGCCCATCCACAGATCTACCGGTGCGGTCTGGTGCTGTTGTTCGTTCATGTACACAGGTCGGTTGGCGTTGGCAAAGGCATAGCTAAACAGAATGATGTCGCCTTCGCCCTGTACGATCTGGAACGGATGCGGCATATACGTGGCGCGCGGGATGCCGGGCATGTAGCACTTGGCTTCGGGGTCGGCGGCGGGCCAGCCGGCGCGGTTAGCGTCGCGCTTGGTCAGCGCTTCGGGCAGGTAAGGTATGCTGCCGCCCATTACAACACCGCTACCAGCAGGAATCGCAGCGATGGCACCCAGTGGCCAAAACGCGTCTAGCGCCTGGGCAGGGTGAGCTTCGAGATTCCAGTTGGCGGTATTCATCGCCTGCCAAATGCCGTTGAAGTTGGGTTTTCCGCCAATGCGTGTATCACTTTCGACTTGCTGTTCGCCCGCACAGGATGCAAGGCCTGTTAGGATTATGAAGACCAAAAGAAAAATACTGGGTTTGAGTAGCAGTTGTTGTTTCATAGGCTCTATTATAGCCATACAAACTCTTTACAAGGGTAGAAAAGAAATGCTGATTCCAGTAAAGCTTGTTAAAAAAATGACTGCCGGCAGAACCTATCGATTGCGCAGTCTGGCTCTGCCTGGGCTGGCCATAGCCTTGGGAGCCGGCCTCACCCAGCAGATCGTGTCACAGCCTGTGGAAGCCCCAGTGCCGGCCGAACTTACAGCAGCCGCCCATGCCGATCCAGCTTGGCAAACCCCGCGCTTATCGTGGGGGCATCCGAATCTGGAAGGTACGTTTACCAGTCGCGACATGAGTGGCATTCCGATGGAGCGACCAGTGCAGTTTGGAGAACGTGGGTCGTTGAACGAAGAAGAGTTCCTGCAACGTGCCAGCGGCGGTCCCGGTGGCCTTGCGGCGCTGCGCGCCGGTGATGAATTCGAAGGCGAGGCCCGCCTACAGCTGAGCGCGCTTGATTCAAGCGAGGTCGGTACCCGTACTTTCAGCTACAGCTCCTATATTGTCACACCTGTCAACGGCCGTGTGCCGGCACTAACTGCAGAAGGTGAGCAGCGCCAAGCTGACTTTCGTAGCGGCCAGTCGAATGGCCCTTATTTCACGACCGCCAATTTTTCCTATTACGACCGCTGCATCACCCGCGGTATAAGCGGTTCTATCTTGCCCTCGTTATATGGCGACGCCATGCGCATCGTGCAGTCACCTACGGAAGTGGCAATCAGTTATGAAATGCTGCACGACACGCGGATCATTCCACTTAATGGCCGCGCCTTGCCAGACGCTGGCGTCACCCAGTACATGGGCGCATCAACAGGTCACTTCGAGGGCGACACACTAGTGGTGGAAACCCGCAACCTTACTGACAAACTGGCCATCGCCCGTTATGCGCACAGTCTCGATGCCGTACTTACCGAACGTTTTACTCGCATCGATCCGGACATGATCGACTACACAGTAACCGTAGACGACCCGCGTACTTTCCAGTCGCCATGGACATTCCGCCTGACCCTCACCACCCAACCGGATTACCAAATCCTCGAGTACTCTTGCCACGAGGGTAATTTCTTCGTGGCGAACGCCTTACGCGCGGAGCAGGGTTACCAGCAAAGTGTCATCACAGCGCAGGCCCGGGGCGAGCCGATCCCCGAACGCCAGACCAGCACCGGTGGGAACGAAATTTACCAGGCGCCATCTTCGGAGCAAGCAGTCGACATCAACGCAGCACAATAGAGAGCGATTCTCCCCCATAAGAATCGCCTTATGTTTTTTTTATTTGCCCAACCTTGGGCGTGCTTGAAATATTATTGTTGCAACGCCAAAATATTGCGTAGCTGTTAAGGAACGATTGGACTAGTACGGTCGATGCTTGTACTGCCGCCGCCTACCATCAGCTCATCCGCCAGATTTCCATCCTGACAAAGGAACTGAAAAGTTTCCTGATCGGGCGTCCAATTAATCAGCATACCTGTCTTCCATGTGGCAGTGTAGGCACCCGGATCATCCACAATCATTTCGTAACTAAGCGTATCGAAATCCAGCCGAGTGATGCGTTCTATTAGATGCAGTTTTGTCGTGTTGGGAATTCCGCGCGAGTCAATCCAACCCCGCTCATTGAACCCGATCGTGTCGATGACCAGCGTATCGCCTTCCCGATGACCAACGGAATGGCCACCGTAGCTAGGATCAAAATCAGCTGGGTGCGAGCGACCGTCCATATATATGGTACGGAAGCTGTGCGATCCGCCCGTATGAAACAGGTAAAGGCGCTTTTCTTCGGGGACTTCCACGATGTCGATACCGTATGGAATCGACATATTACGCATACCGCCGCTGGGCTTGCAGCGTCCATAGGGTTCAATCTCGTGCTCCAATCGGTACATGTATAACGCCTCAGCCCAAGGCTGGAACGGTACTTGGCTGAACAAGGGTTTCAGGTTCAACGGATTGCTGGTATTGGGCCGGCCCCCACGGTCGCGCAGCGCAAATTGAGCTTCAGTTTCGGGCATCATCGATCGGGTATCGCTGCGGCTCCACGTGCCGATTTCGCCGGGCGGCGCTCCGAAACTCACTTCGCCATTGGGTAAGCGGGGCGCAGGACGAACGCTAGCATTTTCCTGGGCTCGCAGTGGCTGCGTCAGCATAGATGTTGCAATCAAAACCAACAACAACCTTACAGCTCCAACAGGTTGATCTCTCATGGTGTAGCCCTCGTAAGTAATGGCTGAATCAGGCCAGCTTGGAAACTAATACAGCAATTCTTTATTCATGGACGTTTAATAAATTATTAATGAATTTTTAACCTATAAAAAATCGGCCCTACTAAATCGACAGCATTGTGCACAAGTCGTAATGTAGCTATCGATATCCTTGGTTCAACTGACTCGAGGCTCTGCACGTTATAGAACGTTAAGTTGCGCAACCAATATCAAGTCGATTTTTAAATCGCCAAATTAAAGACTAACACAGATTCTATTTTGACCAAGGTCTGGGGGGCATGTTGCTGCATATAAATCTCAAGTAACAACTGGGAGCTTAAGCACCGCTCACATCGAGCCCCCACTCAGACACCAACCCTGCAAGAAACGCACCCACGAACGGTGGCGCTCAAAACACTGCCGATCTACTTTAGACCCTCGGTTATAGCACTGGGCTATTGCTCGGCTTTTGAAAAATTCACACACAAGATTTTTGGATGGAGGGGGGAACACTGCTATTATACTTTTCATAATCCATCTCCTAATAAGCTACATCCGGCTGTCAAAGTCAGTTTGTTTTTAAGGATAATATCCATGCCCCAGGGCAATTTATATTTGATCTCAGCCCCTTCGGGAGCAGGTAAAACCTCCTTGGTGAAGGCGTTGTTAAATGCATCTGCACAGGGCAATCCTGATAAGAGCGGGCTG
>CAIMTR010000193.1 GCA_903844415.1 uncultured Gammaproteobacteria bacterium | reverse complement strand
TAGGAACTTCAGAGTTGCCGGAGCCCAAAAGCTCTGATGCTTTCTTGTCCTGTTCGTCGTCGAACAAGAAAGACAACTCATACACACCATCAGCGCGACACGACAGGACAATTTCACGTAGTTTTTTTTCATTGAAATTAGCCTCGTCAGCCGACTTCAAGGCCAGCGCAAAACGCATGCGCCCGTCAAGCGTGAACATGGACAATTGCCCGTTTTTGACGCTCAGGGTGTGGCGGTCAAAGTAGACAGGGCAGCTGTCCGAAAAACGTAACAGAGGCAGTGGCTTGCCAGCCAGTTTGTTCAAATTGAACGGACTTTGCGCATGCTGAAACACCAACCGGCAAGTGCGCGACACCGAGTAGATGGCGTTGCACACCATTTGCGATCCCAACTCGGGGAAACGTTCGCGAAGCTTGTGGTAAGTTAAATGGTGAAGTGCCACCCGGTTCCATACCCCCGTTTGCTGCACCGTGGGAGCGAGCGCGTTACAGACACGCGCAAAGGCTGCTTGCAAGGCCTGCAGACGGACCAGTTGCTCAGCATTTGCGTTCAGAGGGACTCGCAATAAAAAATTCATATAGGAAATTATAGCATCCTCATATATGAACTTTTTCACGCCCAACAGGCCTAGCATCATCGCCTTAGGACGGTGAGCCTCGAAATACTGCAGCAACAAGGCAGGGGTACTTCGATACGCTTATATTTCTAAGTAGAACCACCGACTGAAAAATAAGTATTTTTCTGACGATAAACTGGTCCGCATGGTAACCACGACCACCAATATCAGCGATTCCCGCTACCGAACCAAACCCGGGGATGGTTACGACGGCGTTGTACGCGTAAGCTTGGGCGGTTACTACGGAACGGGCTCGATATTGTTCGATGGCAGAGCGGTACTGACTGCTGCACACCTCTTTGAGGGTCTTACCAGCAACGCTTCGGTGACATTCGAAACACGCAGCGGCACCCAGACGCTCAACGCAAGCAAGGCCCTTATCCATCCGGCCTATGACAAGACGCAAAACAATAATGACCTGGCGCTTGTCTGGCTGACGGGTACGGCGCCAATGTCGGCCAATCGCTACGATATTTATCGCGACAAAGATGAAATTGGACAGTCCTTTACTCTGGCCGGGTATGGCAGAACCGGCACAGGGAGTGCCGGAGCGACCAGCAGCAACACCGCCAGTCCAATTCGGCTCAAGGCGGAAAACAAGTTCGATACCGACGCCTCAACGCTCAAAAGCCATCTCGGATCAGGGATGGCTTGGACTCCGCTGACTGGCTCGCAACTTGTCGCCGATTTTGATGATGGGACCCCCACTCGCGATGCCCTAGGACGGCTGATTTATTCCACAGATACCGGGCGCGGCCTCGACGAAGGGTTGATCGCCCAAGGAGACAGCGGCGGTCCAGCTTTTATCTCAGGGTTGTTGGCCGGCGTGGCAAGTTATACCGCTAGCCTAAGCTGGGGCAGAATCGATCCCGATATCGACGCCAGCACCAACAGCAGTTTTGGGGAGATAGCCGCCTGGCAGCGGGTGAGCACCTACCAGCAGTGGATAGATCAGAGTCTGCGGGCCAACTATCTGAATACACCCACCAAGCCCGAGGAGGTCATAAAGGAAGTCACCGAGGGTAATAGCGGCACCAGCTATACATACTTCCTGCTGCAATTCACCGGCGTTAGAAGTGACGCGAATCAAATCATTAGTATGGAGTACACCACGCGAAACGGCACGGCCATGGCGGGTAGCGACTACATCGCTGTTAGCGGCAAGCTCAATCTGTACCCTGGCGAGAATCAGGCTGTCATTCCGGTAGAGATCGTGGGCGACACCGTTGCGGAACCGAATGAGACCTTTTATCTGGACGTATTCAACCCAGTGGGTGGTAGTTTTGGAGAAGGGGTGGTCAAGCTCACGGCGGTGCGAACAATCCTCAATGACGACGGAATGGCTATGTGATGCCTTGATGATCGCGCCTCGTGTTGGGTAGCACGCATCACGTTTTCGGGCGCTAGGGTAATTGAATGCTGGGTGTCCGTCTTCAAATGCTTTGAGTGCATTGGTGACACAGGAGTCCCAAATCAATTTAGGGTGGTGCTATGCCCGAAAGACCATTTTCAATTTTGTGCATCTCGGCCTGCTGCAATTCAAAATTGACAGTACTTGTCCAAGTGTTGACGATGATGACTTCATCTCTGCCTTCGTAAATCGTGACCATGTAGGTAAATGAATTTTGATTACCACGCTTGGTATTCCCCGTCACTGTATAGCGCCATGCCGGCAATTGACCAACATGAAGACTTTCGATCGGACTTAATTTGGCATCCGTGAGATTTGAAGCCAAAGTCGCTTGTCGAGTCTGTGCAAAAACGGCAATTTGACCTAACTCTGAACGCTTAACAGTACCCAGTGTCAAAGCGGTGTTGGTGGTTTTGTTCACAGCAAACAGCACAATGACTTTGGAATCTTGCCCGGCCATCAAAGGGCGTTGTTGCCAGTCATCTGAAAGTTCAAGTTGGGCATTAGAACTGGCTTTTTCCTTGACAGCTGTTACGTTAGCGTCGTTGGGTTTGGCTACAGATGCTGGCAGTTCTTCTGCAGGAATAAGTAAAGCACGAATAGGCTTGTTGAGGTTGGTTGAACAGCGGCTGGACTCTCCCGACAAGGATTTGACTATGCCCGGCCCTGTTCCTGTTTTAATGCGGTCCCCCACTTGAACCGAGCGTGCAACGCAATGAAAACCCTCATCACCCGTGATGGCGTCTGCTATAGCATTTGTTAACGATCCCGGTATGAAAAAGAACCATGCCATTGCTGAAGAAGCAAAAAAGGCAGCATTAAACAATACAAAGAATTGAAAAAATTTATTGATTAAATGATTCATATACTGGTAATTCATGGATACATGTGTGGCAATTACTCAATGAGAGTTTGTCGAAATAATATTACGAATTTCTGCTGAAATTTTAACTGAGATTGCTCTTTTGGATTCTTGACCTGCCCCCTGCCAGCCGTACCAGCGTCGCAGTTCTGAACTACAGCGTCAACAGCACTTGATGATGTTGCGGGGCAAGTAATTGAAAATTCATGATTAGCAAGGGTTTACCCAATAAATAATGATTGCTATTTTTTCCTACTTGAGCTCATATTGATCTTTAGAAAATTTAATCGAGATTTGAAATGCGTAAATTTTTATTAACCTTAACTATCTTGCTTGTTGCTGCATGTGGTGGCGGTGGAGGTGGTGGGGAAAGCAGTACCACTGTTAGTGGTGGGGGTGGCTCATCCTCAAGTGCTTCACCACCGACTACGACAACTCCAGTATTCGCAAATCAAGTCACTATTTCAGCCAATGTTAATGCCAATGCTTATCCAACTGTATATGCTGCCGTTGCATCTACCCCAGTAATTGATGACACTTGCTTGGTTGAAGCCGATTCTATAAGGTACCCTGCCGCATATCAAGGAGCATTTCCGTTGCCGCCGGTAAAGGGGAATTTTGCAAGCGCCAATATTGGGTTGGGGGTCGGAATTAAAGATAACTGGGGGGATGGATATATTTCAAATCCAAATATTAATAAAACCTGCGCAACCGACAATAGGACTGCCTTTGTGGCCACATTAAAACGATTAAAGTCATTGGGCTCTTCCTATGTGTACATAGCTCAATATGGCTGTCTAAGAGATGCCATTAATCCAACCTCATTTCTTGGACAAATTAGTATTTCAGATGCAGATTTAGTTTGGATGGGCCAACAAGCGCAAGCACAAGGCATAAAAGCACGACTCCTTATGCAGGTTTGTTCAAATGATCAAAAAGGTAAAATCTTAAATAATTTAACTTTAGACAACCAATGGTATTCAACATTTTTTGATACCTATAGTGCCTTTATGCTTGATCAGGCTCGGATAGCGCAAACGGCTGGGTTTGATTCAATCAGTTTAGATTGGGGAGATTGGAATCCAATAAGCTGGGCTCCAATTAGCTCACTTAGATCAACTCGTTTGCAGCAGTTGTCCGCCAACATTAGGCCGGTATTTAACGGACGCCAGTTTTTGATGTCGACATGGAGTACAAATGACGCACCACCAAGTTTAGTTAATTCCGTGGATATGCTGGTAGCCTTTGTTGGTACTAAATTAACCGAGGCTCAATCCAACTCACTAAGCGTTAGTCAATTGCTGCCAGGCTTTACTAACTCAATTAACTCTAGACAATTTTTGGGGAGCGGAAAGCCTCTTATCTGGATATTACAGATACAAAGCCACAAAGATTTTTTTGTGAATGGCTGGGTTGAGGATGCGGGATGCTGGTCAACTCCGTGTGCGAGTTCTTTAACAACCGACTTTAGTGTGCAGGCCATTGGGATAGAGGCGGCCTTAGAGGCAATTAACCAACAAACATTTTTTAAGACTGAATCTGTTTTTGTTAACTCATATTGGCTGGCTGATACTGTAACTCCTCATGATAGCTTTCCGAATACCAGCCAAAGTATCCGCAATAAACCAGCCGAATCTATTGTGTATCAATGGTGGAAGAAATAAGGTTAAGCATGGCATTTACAGCAAAAGAAAAATAAACATTTGTCCGATCTATTTTGTCACGCGCAAAGTCAATATATTCTTCTTGATTCCGATCGTTCATCTCGTTCTACAACTGTTAAAGAGAAAGTTAAGACATATGGGTTGATTTATTGTGTTGAAGAAAGAAAGCTA
>CAIMTR010000192.1 GCA_903844415.1 uncultured Gammaproteobacteria bacterium | reverse complement strand
GATAATTTTCATTTTTTTATATTAAAGAACGCTTTTTATTTACACTTTTTTAACCCTCGAAGCATTGTTAATTCTGCAACTGGGTACATGAATAGACTATTGCTTCACAAACCTAGCGGGTATGGCGAAGAATGCATAAACGCTTCATATATGTGAGGTCTTGTATGCCACAAAATAGTTTGAATGCTGACATCACAGTAATTGCACTGCTAACCGTCCAAAACAGCAAGCTTCCTCTGCGCCAATCTCTAAAGACTGACCTTAGTAGCCAACACTCGTCAAACTATCTACCCTTCTGACATTAACTCTATTGCGCTGATTAATTCTGGAATGTTTACAATATTTTGCCTACTCGAAACTTTTACGCATCTAATTGACAACTCTAAATTGTATCTATACCGTTTAGTTTGTTCCTAAACTAGGGTTCCAACATGAAACGTCTTGTAACTACACTTTTTACAATTACCGCAACTGCACTAGTTGTCGGAACTGCTTCAGCCCACCACAGCCAGGCTATGTTCGATACAACTCAGGAGTTATTGCTTCAAGGAACCGTTGCGCGGTTCGACTGGGTAAACCCGCATATGTACTTGACGGTCGAGACCTTAGGTCCTGACGGCAAGCCAACGTTGGTAGAAGGCGAAGGCCTCGCGATTACGCAGGCTCGCGTCGACGGCCTTAACCGGGAGGCGCTCCAGCCCGGCACCGCGGTGGTTATGCGCGTAAACCCCAATCGCGGCGGCTGGGGCAAGCAGGTCCGTATTCTCGACGTTACGACCGAAGATGGCGAAATACATGCATTCTATGCAGGCAAAGCCCGCGATCGCACGCTAACACCAGCCGCGACCCTCGAGGGTAACTGGGCTCCCTCACGGCAGGCATTGGGCGCCAGTTTCGGAGCCATGGCGGGCTGGCCGGTCACGCCGGCAGGCCGGGCTATTCAAGAACAACTGGTCTCTGATGGGCTCTGTTTTGTCGAACCCATAACACCAATCCTCTCGATACTCGACGAGCTGCGCACGATCCAGATCGGCGAAAATGAAATTGTGATGAACTTCGAAAACTCGGGCGAACATGTTGTCCGCACGGTTTATATGAACATAGAACATCCGGCCGACGTTCAACCCTCGCTGCATGGGCACGCCATCGGCAAGTGGGAAGGCGACACGCTCGTCATCGATACAATCGCCTTCGAGCCTAATCCCTCCGGCACTGCCTTGAACGTGCCATCGAGTGCAGGCAAACACACAGTCGAGCGGCTGACACTCACCGAAGATCACACCCGGCTGCGTTATGAGACCACCTTGGAAGACCCGGTTTATCTCAGTGGGCCAGCCACACTGACAATGCAATGGGACCACCGCCCCGACCTCGAGTTTTCGCCCGCCTCCGAGATCTGCGACTTGGAAGTAGCCGCTAGGTATCGCGCCAACCTACCGCAGTAAGCTCGACAGCCCCACCCACTGAGGAGTCTAGGAAAGGCTTTTAATGGTGGGGTACAGAGTAATGAGATTTACTTAGGCCTGAACATCGCTGACATTTTGTCAGCGCTTTCTACCACATATGGCGTAGCTCAATAGCTTAGTGGGTGATCTGCACCAAGGACTCACTGTTGGGCAATGGATTTAACACAGTTTTTTCATGCAAAAGTGGCATCAAGGCTGGTTGCAGAATTTTAAGCAACTGAGAAGCCAGCCCGCTGGTAAATTCGAAATTACCCGCCGCAGGCCCACCCACACTCGCGAGTATCGTGCCGAAAAAACGGTCGTCTATAAAAAAGGTAAAAATCGCATTACGGTCGACCACTGTTTCTTCCAGCAATTGCAGTCCAGGACCAAATTGGCGACTGCGATGATCACCAGTTCCAGTTTTTCCGCCGACTGCTAACGGCTGACCATCAGGACCAATGAATACACCGCTCAGTCGGCGGCCGGTTCCGGTTTCAACAATTTCAATCAAGGCCTTACGCACGGTACGACTGATGGCCTGCGACAGTACTCGCTCGCCCACTTGGGGAGTGGCTTGAATAAGTGTTTCGTACGGTGTGGCAGCAGCAAATTCCAAAGATTGTATGCTGGCCATTGGTAGGCTGAGCCCATCGTTGACAATGATTCCCATCAGCTGCGCCAAAGCTAGCGGGCGATCCGCCGAAACTCCCAGAGCTGTGGCAAAAGAAGGCACTAGACTTGGAAAGGGGTAACCAAGTTGTTGCCATTGACGATGAATGGCAGCAAAGGCTTCTTGTTCTACCATGATACGAACACGATTGAGCTGCTTGTTCTGGCTGCTGGTTTTAAACAACCAAGCATAAGATGTCTGCCGCTCGTCCACACTGGCATTGACCATTTCATCAAAAGTGGCACCAGGATTGGCTAACTGATATTCCACCAACCAAAGCTCCAGAGGATGCACACCGGCCAAATAGGCACGGTCGTTGCTGTTGAATTTGTCCTTTCCATACTGATTGTAAAGTTTTTGCAATTGCGGCTTATCCGGCATTTCATTCATAAGGCGCTGCGCCATAAATGCTGTCATGGCTTCAATACTTGCGTTCGGTTGCACCGCTCTAAATGCCATCGCAAGGCGATAAGGAGTCTTACTAACGTGCATGGCTAATGTTTTTACCAGCTGTGCACCACTGAGGTTGCGGTAGCTGCGGTAAATGGTTTGTAGATATTCCTTGCCCTCAAAATCAGCAAAGCGTTCAAGGTATGCCTGCCGCAAAGGACCGTCTTCATTTTTTAACAGCTCATCAATGCCCGGGATTTCATTAATATAAAAATGGCTGATATCTCGCATCAAACGGATAAATACTAGGTTCACAGAACGATTGAACGCCTCATTAACGGACATCACTCGAGTATCATCACTGCGCTCAAAATTATTGAAGTGGTGCTGACCACCTGCAGTGAAAAACAATTCAGTCGGGCTGGCGGAGTACTGCCGGGTCATTGCGGCTTCCAGCAAATTTTCCAAGGTTATTTCTGGCTGCTCGTTCAATTGCTCCACCACCCACAAGCGTAAGGGATCGTTAGCAACATCGACTGACTGTAAGGGAATACCTGTAGGAGTACTCATATAACGGTAATACAAAGTTTCAATTATCTGCAAATAGGTAATCAGGGTTCTTAGTTTGGCCGTGGAACCTAAATCAAGCTTGGATCCGTCATTAAGATCGAAAGGCATGTTCAGGTTATCAGTTTGTACTCTTAGCTTGTTGCCGTCAGGTGTGCTTTCATAAATCAATACACTGAAACGCACTGCATCAAGTTGATCTGCCTGCAGCAATTTTTCACCAATCAGACCCATGGCAAGCGCCTGCTCTGGATCAACTAGATTCTGCAATACATCCTCCACGTTCTGTTGAACTGCGCTTGCCACCGTTGTTTTAACTGCGAGGTCGAACCGATCAAGTTCGTAAAGACTTTTAACATCCAGCAGCGACAACAACTCCGTGCGGACATTGTTGACAGCTTTTTGCCTTATGAATGGCGGACTGTCGAGCACAGGCAAACTTTCGCGAAAGCTCAGCGGCTGGGCAAGTGCTGCCTGTTCCAAGCCAGGGTCTATCACACCACTGGCGGCAAGTACTCGCACATAGCTGTCAGTGAGTTGGGCTAATTCTTCGTGCGCCTCCAGCAGATAATAGGAAGGGCGTCGTTGCGACAACAACAGACTGAGCGCTGCCTTGAATACCTGCGCCTGCTGCACTAAAAATTCTCGATTATTCTGGCGTAGCAAATTATTGGCTGCGTCGAAATCAATGCCGTACCAAGCCCACAAACCATCACCAATGCCTTGGATTTCTCCGAAACCTACCCGCCCTGCCAAGGGTGTGGAGTTTATATAGTCTAGGACTATACGACGGCGGGCATCGGATGTGTCGGGGCCGTGTTGGTAGGCGCGTAATGAAGCGGAAATCATTTGCAGCAGTTTTGCATCCGAATCAACAGTAAGCCCTGCAGGTGAGTAGCGAAATTTTTCGAGCTGTGTCGCCAAGGTACTGGCACCAGCGGCCTCCGGTCTTTTAGTAAATGTGTTGACGGCGTTGTCACGTATCACTTGACCAAGCCGCCACCAATCTACAGCGGGGTTACGATCAGGATATTCTTCTTCCAGTAAATGCTGGTCTTCTATAAATAACAGGCTGGAAACAAGCAAGGGAGGGATATCTTCAAACTCTTTGTATATACGCTGTGGCTGTTGACTGTTGTGCAGCACAATCCCGTCATTATCGAGAATAGAAAGCCCAGTTTGCGATTTTTCTTTGTAGGGAGGGTTGCCACCAAGCCGAATAAATTCCTGCATGTCTTTGGACAATGTGGCTTGTTGAGTTACTGCATATCCTTGTTGCGGGAGGGCTTTGCTTAACGACTCAAGATGGGTAAATCCCTGTCGTTCATTATAAGGACCGGATGTGGGAAAAATGATGGCTGAGGACGGCCCTGCTTCCACATCAAAGGTCATGCGATCGGCAAAACGGGAGAACACTCTTGACTGCAGGTAGCTTGTTTGTATTTCAAACCAGCCAGCCGCTCCCAGAACAGCAAAACACACAAACCGAAAAATCCACTTAAGCAAGGCGTTTATCCTTTTTCATCAGGCTCCAATCTAAGCCAAAGAAATGAAACTTATTTCAGGAATGATCCTTTATATAATTACGTTCGTACTCACGCTGGGCGTGATTCTGTTCTTTTTTGACTGCTTTGGCAGCCTGCTGTGCTATTCCGAACGAATGCTGTCTGGATTTTTGTGTGCTGATCCCTGGCACAGATAACAACTTTTCCAGATCCGATAGATTGCAGGATGGACAAAGTGCAATCTCACTGCCGCGCACCATTTTTTCAAACTGGTGCGAGCAAGAGCGACATTTGTAATCGAAGATTGGCATGAAAAATAAACACTCCAAATGGTTGTTGGCAAATACATCCTTTATCTTGTCACCGCGATCAATCGTTATTCTGCCCTGCTGAACAATACCTAAGAATAATAGCTACCTGAGCTTAATATTACCCAGTCGAGCATGGGAAATGCAGGAGCTAAAGTAACACTCCTAAAAAATCGGTCACATCACAGCGAGAATGGAATCCACAGTGTAGTCGATGTTGGCAGCATTGAGGCCAGCGACGTTGATACGACTGGAACCCACCAAGTAAATACTATAAGTGCCAATCAGTTTCTTGACTTGTTCAGGTGTCAACCCGAGAAATGAAAACATGCCTTTTTCATTCTGGATGAAGGAGAAATCATTATTTCCACTTTTGGCTTTGAGTTTGTTCACTAAAGTGGCACGTAAACCATTGATACGATCGCGCATTTCGGTAAGTTCGGCATCCCACTCGTTGCGCAGCGTGGCATCGTCCAGAATCATCGCGACCAGCGCGGCGCCGTGTGCGGGAGGCACAGAGTACATCTCGCGTGCTGTGCCTACTACCTGACTGGCTGCGGCTTCAGCGGCCGTTGCACTATCGGCAATTACCATTACGGCACCGGTGCGCTCCCGATACAGACCAAAGTTTTTGGAATTAGAACTGGCTACTATCACTTCCGGTAGCGTTTCGGTGAGCAAACGCAAACCATAAACATCTTCATCAAGGCCATCACCCAAACCTTGATAAGCCAAGTCAACAAAAGGAGTAAATCCTTGTTTGAGCGCAGCATCGGCGAGGGCTTCCCACATGCTGTGTGTCAAATCAGCACCACAAGGGTTGTGACAGCAGCCATGAATAAGCACCAAATCGCCTTTGCCTGCATTCTTCAGCTTGCTCATCATCTGGTCAAACTTGATTTGATGGGATACATAATCGTAATACGGATAGAGTTCCAGCTTCAGTCCCGCCGAACCCAATAGTGGAATATGGTTGTTCCAGGTGGGATCACTGACAAAGATGCGAGTGTCAGGATAATTTCTGGCGACAAATTCAGCGGCTACGCGCAAAGAACCGGAGCCCCCAGGGGCCAACACTGTGGCAACTCGATTATCTC
>CAIMTR010000191.1 GCA_903844415.1 uncultured Gammaproteobacteria bacterium | reverse complement strand
GATTAATCAAGCCAGCAAACAGCCGCAAGCAGATATGATTCGCAAACTCAATATCAATGTGGGTTCTGCAAATACTGTTAGGGTCAACGCGGATTTCAATCAGCCATTGCCAATGGATGGTTCGGCATTCAGGCTTAACCTGGTGAATCACCGAGCAGAAATGCCAGCTCGAGATGGCGCCAAAACAGAACTTTACGGCGTGGCACCGTCGCTGGCATTGGCGCTTGGTGATGCGACAAAGCTCACTCTCAGCTTTATGAAACAACAAAGCGACAGTCGGCCAGATTATGGTTTGCCCTGGGTGGCAGGAGTGCCTGCACCAGTGCCGCGGGAAACATATTATGGGTTTGAAGACGACTATATAGAAACAGATGCTGATATCGGCAATATCAAGCTCGATCACAGTTTTAATGCCGATCTAACACTGAACGCCCAGCTACGTTATGCGCAATACGCACGGTCGAGCAGAATTACCGAACCGCTTGTTAATGGCGTAGTGACAGCAAGCACACCTGTGCAAGCAGTGATAATAAATCGCAATGTATTCAGTGGGGAAAGTACGGAGGATATGCTGCAGGGGCAAGTAAACCTGTTGGCTAATTTTGCTACTGGCAGCGTCAACCATGCGGTGGTGACAGGTGTAGAAATAGCCCAAGAATCTTCCAGTCCTACGATGATGATTGCAGTAGGAGTACCTGCAACAACGCTGCTTGCTCCAGCTAACATTCCGTTTTCAGCCACGCGTATGCAGGTGCGGGCAAGGGCAGACACCAACAGCGACAGTCTTGCCGCATTTGTATTGGACACCATCAAATTTGGGTCATCTTGGCAATTATTAGTGGGTATGCGTTGGGATCATTTTGCCACGCATTACGCTGGTAATCGCTTTGACCAAAGCGGTAACACGGCCGGAACCGAAAAGGTTGAAAGAACCGACATAGAAACAAATTACCGTACAGCGCTGGTCTACAAGCCAGTCGAACAAGGTACTTTTTATTTAGGCTGGGGCACTTCCTTTAATCCGTCAGCAGAAGGTCTATCGTTCATCGCCAATGCCAGAAATTTAGGCATCAGCAATGCCTTTCTCGAACCAGAACAAAACAGCAGTGTGGAGCTTGGTAGCAAATGGGAAGTATTTAACGGCAGATTACGCTTAGACGCCGCGCTTTTTGAGATTGTGAAATCAAATGCACGAGTACCGGACCCCACCACACCGGGCTTTAACGCATTGGCAGGGAAACAAACAGTCAATGGCGTATCCCTAAACTTGGCAGGCAGTCTTGCAACGGATATTTCCATCAGTGGCGGCTATGCCTATTTGGATAGTGAAGAAGCCAAAACTGGCCCAACTTTAGATAATCAAGGGCGACCTTTAGTGAATGTGGCTAAAAACACCTTTTCCTTTTGGTTGAACTATACAGGGATTGATGCATTGGAACTGGGAACTGGTGCAAGATTTGTCGGAGAGCGACTGGCACGCAATGTTTCGCCTATTCTGTCGGCACCTGAATATTGGTCATTTGATGCGATGGCAAAATACAACATCAGTGATAATCTGATCGTCAAAATGAATGTTACAAATTTTACCGATGCGCTGTATTTCGATCAGTTACACCCGTTTCATGTAGTGCCGGGAGCAGGTTTGAGCGCAGTTTTCGCGCTTAATTTAAGTTATTAATCCCAACGCGTGCAAAGAACAGGGAATTTTCCATGCTGGTACAAATCCCAAAAGTATTAAACGCAGAACAAGTGCAACAGTTTCGCAAGGAGTTGGAAATAGTCCAATGGTCTGATGGCAGAGGCAGTGCGGGCTATCTTTCGGCACAAGTAAAACAAAATCTGCAATTGCCAGATGATCATCCTTTGGCTATAAAATTGGGCGAAATAATTTTGAAAATGTTGGCTGCTAATGAGGTTTTTGTTGCCGCTGCGCTGCCGCTTAAAATATTGCCCCCGCAGTTCAACTGTTACGGCCTTAAACAAACTTATGGCCGGCACATCGATGGCGCCATTAGGAGTATCCACGGTACACCACATCGGATTCGTACAGATCTGTCTGCTACTTTGTTTTTAAGTGACCCAGCCACCTACGAGGGTGGCGAGTTGATGATTGATGATACTTTTGGTCCGCGCCAAGTAAAGTTGGCAGCGGGCGACATGGTGGTGTATTCGGGCACTAGTGTGCACAGTGTATTACCCGTCACTAGCGGTATCCGTTTAGCCTCTTTTTTCTGGATTCAGAGTTTGGTTCGTGACGATCAAAAACGCACCCTGTTATTAGAACTGGATCAATCCATTCAAAAAGTGGCTACAGACATGCCAGGCAAGTCCACTGTCACTGACTTGGCCGGCATCTATCACAACTTGTTAAGAATGT
>CAIMTR010000190.1 GCA_903844415.1 uncultured Gammaproteobacteria bacterium | reverse complement strand
CAGAAAAAAATGTCAAAATCATTGTGCCATTTCCACCGTCTGGCGCAATTGACGTTGTGGCAAGACTCGTATCAACGCGTTTATCAGAGATGTGGGCACAAATTGTCATCATAGAAAATCATCCGGGTGCAGGAGGTGTTGCAGCAACTAGCACTATGCTTAATGCCGCTGCAGATGGTTACACTCTGATTGTTCTGACTAACGGTACCACCATCGCCGAATCACAGTTTGATGATTTGCCCTACAAAATCACCACAGATTTACGACCGATTTCTGCTTTAGCCTGGTTTGATCTAGTGCTGCTCACAAGTCCAGACTCTGGGTTAGATACCTTGCAAGCGGTACTCGATCGCGCTCACAGCAACCCAAACGGCATTCGTATAGCCACCATTAATCCAGGCAGCACGCAACATTTGAGTGCCGAGTTATTCAAGACCCGTGCCGGCATCCAGGCTACTGTTATTTCTTATCGCAGTACGCCGGATGTATTGGGGGCATTGTTACGCCAAGAAGTAGATCTGGTGATTGATGGCTACACCGGTCTGAAAGGAGCGATTGATGGTGGTCAGGCCTTGCCAGTTGCGGTAACCGGAGCAGAGCGTAATCCCGCTATGCCCAATGTACCAACGGTGCAGGAAGCGGGTGTGGCGGATTATGTTGTTACGGGCTGGAACGCTGTTTATACCCACAGTGCAACGCCAGATTCTATTGTTGCCAAACTCAATGAAGTATTTCTAGCAGTGACAGCGCTACCTGCAATAAAAATGCAGTTTAGCGAGTTGGGTGTAGAAGCTAGAGGATCTACGCCGGATGAAATTCAGCAGCGGTTACTGGCTGATATTGTGAAATGGCGTGAGGTGATGGTGGCTTCAAATTTAATCGAGAAGTAACGGTATCTGAACGCCATGAAGACGATACCAAATTATCCACTTGTTGATACACATGCACATATCTTTACTACTGCCATGCCCCTAATCATGCAGCCGCGCCACAAACCAAACTATTCCTTTACTGTTAGTGATTACCTCACGCAACTTGATCTATATAAAGTGCAGTATGGCGTGATTGCCGCTGCAAGCCCGTGGGGGGACTACAACGATTACACGCTGGAAAGTGTCGGTAATAATCTGGACAGATTGCGTGGCACGGTCATTCTTCATCCTGGCAAAAAATATGATCTGAGTGCGATGAGCAAGCAAGGCATTGTGGGTGTACGTTTACCGTTTATTGGTCTTGCTACTGTGCCTGACATTACTACAGCAGAATACCGCACTATGTTTAAGCAAATTGCCGATCTGAATTGGCATGTGCATTTACATGTAGAAAGCAAACATATGTCGGTATTGTTACCGCTGCTGGAAAATGCTGGACCAAATATCGTGATTGATCATCTAGGTCGCCCGGCGGCCGCCGATGACATCAACTGTGCTGGGTTTAAAGCGATTGTTAAATCAGTTGCAGCTGGAAAAAGTTGGATCAAAGTAAGTTGTGCTTATCGCATTGGCGTAAGAGCCGCACAGCATTTGCAAGGGTTTTT
>CAIMTR010000189.1 GCA_903844415.1 uncultured Gammaproteobacteria bacterium | reverse complement strand
TTTCCAGAGTTTTCAAAAGCAATGCACGGAGTCGAGTTTTTTCAAATACCTAATGAGTGGACTAGGTATGCTGTGGTTGACCCCGGTAGGCAAGTTTGCTGTGTTTTGTTTTTTGCTATTCCTCCACCTATGCTTGGGAATACTATTTATCTATACGATGAGCTTTATATTTACAACTGTGATGCTGAACAGTTTGGCCAAAGAATGGCTCAAAAATCCGTAGGCCAGCAGTTTGAAAAGTTTGTGATAGATATGCACGGTGGAAGAATATCGGATATTGGTAGTGGCTTAAATGTTGAACAGCAATATTCAAGGTCATTGCGAAAATATAGAGTTTATTCAGCTTCTACTGGCAGCGGTTTTCAGTGGGGCTCAGATGATGTTCAAGGGGGTATCGAAGCTGCAAGATCATTTCTAAAGGTTAGAGAAGACGGTTCAATTAAATTAAAAGTATTTCCGCAGTGTCCTAACTTTATGTGGGAGATAGAACGATATAGGTACAAGAAAGAACCTAGAGGTTATGTTACTGATAGACCAGAAGACAGGGGCAGGGTTCATGCCATGGCTTGTTTTAGATACATGGCCATGAGCAATTTAAAATATGTTCAAAGATACACTATGGAAAGAAAAGATGATACTGTGTTGAAAGCCTTGAAAGCGAAAGTCAGGCGCATGAACAAGCAAAACGGGGGCTTGGGCATGATTAATCTTGGCCCCGGTAAAGAAAAGGTGTGATTATGAGTGGATCTTCTGCAATGATTATTGGTGCTATTGCCAAAGAAGGCTTCAAAGATGCTTGTAATTTTTTGGCCTATGCGCCTAAAAATGAAGAGCTTGATGAAAATTCTTGGACCGCAATAGGTGAGTGGGCACTAAATAACCCTGATGGCAAGGTAAAAGACCTAGCATCCCAGATTGCAAAACTTTGTAATAGTGAACCAAATGACCAATCTTTAGTTGCATGGGAAGCTGCGGTTATGGTACTTTACAACACTGTAATTGAGCCTGACGAAAAGTTTGATCTTGACGGATGGCTCAAATCGTTAAAGCCTTTAGAATCCGTTCAAGGAGAATGATATGCCCTTGTATGTTATGCCTAATATTTTTGTTGGTGACATGGTGCTTTGGTATCACGCAGCAGATAAAACTACTGCCCCAAGGCCAGCGGTTGTTACGCATGTTGGAGCTGAGACCATTGCTTGCAGTGTGTTTGAAAGAGACAGCGTAACTATTCGTTGTATGGATGGAGTAAGGCATTTAGAAGATCCTACTACACAAATACCTGAAGCCAGAGAATCTGGTGCTTGGACTTTGGTTATGCGAATAACTGAACAACAACAAAAACAAAAAGGCGCATTTGCTGTTGCGAAATAATAAATGAAAGAAGACTCCCTCTTAGCCCCTATAGTTACTGCATGGTTGAAAAAAATTCAGCTTGCTTATGATTTTAAGCAAGAAGAATTTGGTAAGGATGCCGAAACTTGCATGCAGTTCTTTGATGGCCCATACGATTTTATGTATGGTCTCAAAAAGGGTGGAGGGGGAGGTCTCTCTTTTACCGGAAGCGCAGACGATTTTCCTAGACCTACCTTTGCTATGACTGTTAATAAAGTTGCAGAAATGGTTCAGCTCTTTGGGCCAGCACTTTATTCAAGAAATCCAAATAGAAAAGTAAATCCAAGAGTTGTAATGGATATTCCTGAAGGTGCGTTTGCTCCTTTTGATCCGCAACAATTTGGTCCAATGTTTCAACATCTTCAAGATTTAAATATTAAGCAAACAAAGCTTGATGGAGCTAGGGCAATTTTACTTGAGCAATATTTAAATTTTACACCTGATGCATTAAACCTCAAAGATCATTCAAGGCGAGCGATTGATGAGGCGTTAATTAAAGGTATGGGCGTACTCTGGACAAGACCCTATGTGTCTCCCGGAACAGGAAAGAAATTTATTGGTAGCTTCTACGATACTGTGGACAATTTAGTTATTGACCCTGACATGGAAACTATTGCTGAAGCAGGATGGATAGCTAAACGCTGTGTTGATCCTGTGTGGCAAGTTGAGCGAGATTTTGGCTTAGTTGCTGGCACTTTATCTGGCCATGTTGAATCGTACAACCAGCAAGGCAACCTCATGGGCGAGGGATCTGCTGGAGATTACAAGCGCAAGCAAGGTAAAACAAATGACCTTCTTGTCTACTGGAAAGTTTACTCTAAGG
>CAIMTR010000188.1 GCA_903844415.1 uncultured Gammaproteobacteria bacterium | reverse complement strand
TCTAAATGATGATCTTGCTAGTCAATTTCTGGATAACATGGACGGATTTAGCAAATATCCTGCCTCATTGGCAAAATTCAGCAAGCAAGGTCAACCTTACCAAAGTGGTGATTTGTGGTTGCAGGCTGATCTAGCACAAACCCTAAAGTTAATTTCAGCGCAGGGGCGTGATGGGTTTTACAAAGGCCATACTGCTGAATTGATAGTTGCTGAAATGCAGAGAAACAATGGCTTGATTTCGATGGATGATCTGGCCGCTTACGAAGCGCTGTGGCGCGAACCTATTCATGGGACGTACCATGGCTACGACATCTGGTCGATGCCGGCTCCTTCGTCTGGAGGGGTCTTACTGGTGCAGATGCTTAACATGCTTGAACCCTTTAATCTCGCCGAATTAGGGTTTGGTAGCACTGCAACAGTCCATCTGATGATTGAAGCCCAGCGTCGTGCCTATGCAGATAGAGCCGAATTTTTAGGCGATCCAGATTTTGTCGAAATCCCTACACAAATGCTCACCTCCAAAGAGTATGCCCGCACAAGGTTTGCTGATTTTGATCCATTGAAGGCTACCGATAGTGCCAGTATCGGCGCTGGCAGTTGGCCTGAAGAAAGCACCCAAACTACCCATTTTTCCGTGGCAGATAAAGCTGGCAATGCTGTTGCCATGACAACAACATTGAATCGATCTTATGGTAATCGAATCGTGGTGCCCGAGGTAGGAATCTTGCTGAATAATGAAATGGATGACTTTTCAAGTAAACCAAACTCACCAAATTCCTATGGCCTTATTGGGCGTGATGCCAATGAAATTCAGCCGGGTAAACGAATGTTGAGTTCAATGACACCTACAATTGTTACTCAAGCAGGTAAGCCTGTGTTGATAACTGGATCACCTGGTGGCTCCGTCATCATCAATACCGTGCTGCAAGTTGTACTGAATGTGATCGATCATGGCATGGATGCAGAAAGTGCAGTGAGTAGTCCTCGCATTCATCATCAATGGCAACCAGACAACGTGCGGTATGAAACAGGTGCCATCAGTGACGCTGTTGCTGCAGAACTTACCACTATGGGACACAAGGGTTTGACCAGCTCTCGTTTTGGCATGGGCAATGCCAATTCCATCAAAATAGATAACGCAATAATTGAAGGTGTTTCAGATCCGCGTGAAGCCGGTGGAGTAGCGGGTTTTTAAGAACAGCTTTCGTCTTACAGCGTCATCTACGCTTACCTAATCAATCAGCAGTTAAATACGGAACCTTAAATTGCCACGATTAAGTTGATCTACCCTGGTACAACCCATCAACTTCATACCGCGTTCTATTTCGGACCGGTACAGACCGAGCGCACGTTCAACACCTTCTTGCCCTGCTGCTGCTAAAGCATACAAATACAAACGCCCTCCTGAACAAGCTTTTGCACCCAGCGAAAGGGCTTTCAACACATGTGTGCCACGCTGAATACCCCCCTCACAAATCACGTCAAGTTTGTCACCAACTGCATCAACAATTTCAGCGAGTTGATCAAAAGGACTACGTGAGCCATCGAGTTGGCGGCCACCATGATTGGAGACCATAATACCGGTACAACCTATATCTACTGCCCGTTTGGCATCAGCAACACTCATTACGCCTTTTAGTGCAAAATGGCCATTCCATTGCGCACATAATTTTTCCGCATCCTTCCAGTTCATGGACTGATCAAGCATGGTAGAAAAATAACTGCCGATAGAAGTTGCCAGATTTGTACCTTCCTGAACATGGTCTTGCAAATGGGGCAACTCGAATTTTTCATGAGTTAGATAATTGAGTGTCCAGCGTGGTCGCGCAGCAAAACTAAACAAACTTGAAGCCGTGAGTTTTGGTGGCGAGGTAAAGCCGGTGCGCAAATCACGTTCCCGATTGCCTCCAGTTATGGTGTCTACGGTTAACGCCATCACATCAAATTTGGCGGCCTTGGCGCGATCAACCATGCTGGTGTTTAGACCACGGTCTTTGTGAAAGTAAAACTGAAACATTTTAGGAGTGTCAATCATCGCTCCAATTTCCTCAACACTCACTGTGCCTAGTGCCGACACACCAAACATGGTGCCAAACTTTTGTGCTGCCTTTGCAACTGCTCGCTCACCATCGTGATGGAACAAGCGTTGTAAGGCAGTAGGAGCACAATACAAAGGCATGGCAAGTTTTTTGCCAAATATTGTTGTGGAAAGATCCACATCGGCCACTCCTGTTAGTATGTTTGGTACCAGATCCACATCTTCATAAGCAGAGGTGTTGCGACGATAAGTAACTTCATCATCGGCAGCACCGTCTATGTAATTGAATATCGGAGAAGGTAAACGAGCGCGAGCAAGTTTGCGAAAGTCCTGGAAATTATGACAATGCTTTAGACCCATGTGTACTCCAGTGGGTGAGTCAAAAATGGAAGAATTTACAAGGTATGGGTCCGACGACTGCTTTCGAGCATGCCTGACAGATATGTTTCAATTTTTTGTTTGACGGGATTTTCTTTGTCATTAAATTGAACCCCAATGCCTTGCGCACGACTGCTCTGTGCGTTGGCTGGGGTGATCCAAACCACTGTTCCTGCCAAAGGTATTCTATGAGGCTCATCCATCAAACTTAATAAAATGAAAATATCATCACCCATGTGGTAATTTTTGGGTGAAGGTATGAACATTCCACCGTTCTCCAAAAAAGGCATATAGGCAGAATGCAACGCAGGAAGTTCCTTTATAGTTAGAGACAGAATGCCGTAATTGGCACCAGCATTGTTGGGCATGGTTTCCATTTTTATTGAATTTCTCTCATATATCAGTGTGCTTAGTCAGTAAGCTCCATTGCACAAACAAGGATTCCAACATCAGTAGGCTATTGGCATTGTTACTGGCCAGTGCAACTTTATGGGTCGCAACCAAATTTGTGTACATGTCGTGTAATCTTAATCCGGATATTACCGAGTGCTCATCTGCGCGGAGAAGTCTGGACAACGACTGTAATTGCGGATCATGTAGGGCACGGCCACTTTGGAAATTGGCGAGCAAATCAGCAACACTCAGCAACAGATATTCAATACTAGCTGTAATACCAATTTTTTCACATTTTTTTGCAGCTTCGACAGGAGTTAGGATACGTTCAAGCATGTTTTGCAAGGATTCCAAAAGAGTAAGCTGTCCAGCTACGACCCCAGTTTCTGCCAAGGCCATAGCTC
>CAIMTR010000187.1 GCA_903844415.1 uncultured Gammaproteobacteria bacterium | reverse complement strand
CCCTAGCACACCAAACCGTTCGCCATAAAAATACACACTGCCAAACATAAGAATGAAGGGAGCCAGCTGAATCAATACTTGCGTTGACTCGGGATTGAGTAACTGCAGCCCCTTAAAATACCAAATAAAATTACCCAGCAAGGCAATAACGGCAATCAGCAACTGCCATCCCGTAGATGTGGACAGTGTGGTGAGCGAAGGTAGTTGATTACTGCGCCAGAGCACTGCCATTACCACCAGCATTGCTATAGTAAAACGCACCCAGGTAATGGTGATAGGATCAAGACTGTTGAGTAGCGGAACAAAGGCTACCGGCAAAACACCCCACATGAAGGCTGTTAATAACGACAACAGAAATCCATACCAAGGGCGCGTATTGGTCATATCCAATTATTTGAATTCAAACTGGGCAGACTGCTGTTTAAATGGTAAATAATCAATATTACCCCGTTCCAGTATTACGGTAGCTGCAGCTTCCTGGCGTTTGGCCAAAAACTGCTCTTGCAAGTTTCGGCCTGCAGAACGAGCTACTACACGTGTAGCAGTAGGATCAGCAACCTGTAGCTGATACCAGTCCACAATTTGTTCCAGACTCAGCGACTCAATCGCCGCCGCCATCAACAAGGTGGAATCGTCGACATATTCTTCAGTAAGAATATCACTCCAAAAGCGACCGCTGCGTTCCGCCAAACGCTGCGGGGGCTGGCGCAAATTATTAACCAAAGCCGATTTAAGCTCGTTAAAAGCCTGCGGATCCATTGCTGAAAGTTGCTCGGTATAATTTTCTAAGAAAGTATTGATGCTGGTTTCGAGCATGAGCGGATCTGCGACTGGTGATTCGACAACCAGTACTAGTCCATTAGTTTTCAAAATAGGAAGTGTTCCAGCATTAACGATATAGCCCAATTGTTGTTCAGTGCGCAGGGAGTCGTAAAAAGGGGTGCTCAAAATGGTGGCCAACAAATTTATGGTAGCGCGGGTTTGTAGACTGTCATCTTTACCCTGCATGTAAATAACGATGGCTGAATCGTCATGAGGTATGGTCAATTCCTGCACAATTCGAGTAGTTTCCGGTAACTTTACTACAGTGCCAAACGAAGGGATAAGAGCCGCTGCTGTTGGCTGAAGCTTACTTAAAACAATATCTAACATGGCAATAGCATCAGCAGGCACAACGTTACCGTGATAAAGAGCATCGATGTGTATGTTGCTCAGTATGGTTGGCACAAAGGCTTTAACATCAGCAAGTGTAATATCCCCAACTGCCTCTATACGTTCTTCTTCCGACCAATACGGCATAACCAATAAGGATTGTACTTCGCCATAGAGGCGGGTGTAGGGAGTTTGCAGTGCAGCATTTTGCCAACCACGAATCATCTCGGTTTTTATTATGTCAAAACGCTCCTGAGCAAAATCGGCGTCGGTCAGGCTTTGCAACAATGCAGTCAATAAAAGTGGTTGTTTATCGTTGTAGCCACTGACAGACAAAGTAAACCCGCGTGCCCTATGTCCTACGCCGAAACTAACTCCGGCCAAATTAGCCGGGTAGGAATATTCATTGAGTTTGTCATTGACAAGACTCACCACAAAACTAGACAGCAAGGAATTACGCAAGCTGTCATTGAACAGCGGTGTCATTGCATAGAGATTAAAATTAGCCAGTGGGGTTAGAAATTCGTTATCCTGCTTAAACCATAAACGCACACCATCGGCATCCACCAGCAACTTTGGTTTAGCGGAAAAATTTGTTGCGGCAGCCTCCTCCTCAGTGCCAACAAAAGGTTTGATGGTTAAATCCGCAGGTAAAAATGGATTGGGCGGATTAATAGCCAAGGCTGCTTCAGCAGGATAAGTCTCCCACTTAGCAATTTGTGCTGGGTTAATGGGGTGATAACTGTAGGGAGTGTTGTACCAGGGATCAGTAAGGTCGCCAGTTACTGTTTGCGAAGTAAAGGTCAGTAACACATTGTCTGGACGCAGGCTCTCCAATATCCTCTGCAATAGCGCTGGGTCGAAGTTCTCGTATATGTAACCGGCCGTAATTAATTCTTCCGGTGGATATTCCTGCAACATGCGCGTCATGTTGCTGACCAAAGAAATGGGTTCACCAGGTTCCTGAAAACGAAATGCCAAATCTGCCATCACTCGTTCTTCTTCAAACATCCAAGCTTGAATGCCTTCACTACGAGTCAGTTCAATAAACTGAAATAACAAAGCGCTTATTTCGTCTATTTTATCAACCCCTTCTGCTGTCAGTCCGATTGCAACGGTAAACGTGGCATTATCGGGATAAGCAAACCCGCCCCCGGCGCTCAAACTATTGGCCCAACCTAAGTCCCGTAGCTTAGCAAGTAGACTCCCCTCACCTTCATGACCAAGCACATTGCCTAAATAATTTAACGGTTTGGATTTGTAAAATTTCTGCACCACCGGGATGGGAAAAGTATAAGTCAGTGAACGACTGTCACGCACCGGTTCGATTTCGAGTATGGCTGGTAGTGAACCCGGCACAAACAAGGGCTCTGTGGTAGTGGGTATTGTGCGTTGCCGATTATCAACTTGGACAAAATATTTCTGCGCCAGTTGCTCCAGTTGATCCAGCGACTGGGCACCAAAAATTGAGACAGTCATAAGATTGGCCGAATAATAACGGTCATAGTGCGCCAGCAAAGCATCTCGTAGCGAAGCCCCGTCATGATCCTGTAGAGTGTCGAGACTGCCAACAGAAAATTTAGTTAGCGGATGAGCCGGGTTTAATATTTCCTTTAAGACTGAATATCCACGCCGACCATCATCTTGCAGACCAGACTGATATTCAGAGTTCACCGCATTCCGTTCACGGTCAACATAGTCGGCGGTAAACAATGGTGCAATGAAAAACTGGGAAAAGCGGTCTAGTGCCGGCTCCAAAAACTCCGCGTCGATATCAAAAAAATAATTGGTATTTTCATAAGATGTGTACGCATTGTGCTCACCGCCATGCCCCGCGATGTACTCTTGATACGCACCTGCTTCTGGAAATTTTGTGGTGCCTAAAAACAACATATGTTCGAGGAAGTGCGCAAGCCCTGCAAATTCTGCCGGATCACTATTGGACCCCGCATTGACATCCACCGAGGCTGCGGCTTTGTCTGCAGTCGGATCGGAAATCAGCAGCACCTTGATGCCGTTGGCAAGCACCAATGATTTATATTCACGGGCATCGTTCGGACTTTTGGCTACGGTGACAGAGTCCCCATCGGTGGCCTTATCGGCACAGGCACCCACCAACAAAATAACAGCTAATATTAAAAAAGTAGTTCGAATCAAGTTTTTTAAGGACACCATAAGACACAATCCAGCAACTAACCAATAGTTCCTCAGTACCTTAGCATAAGTCCCCTGCAAAAAATGCAGGTTGGCAAGGGTATGCACAGAAAGTGGGGGATGCGAATGCGAGCTAGATGGATGTATCCATGCGGATCAACGAAATTTTTATATCTGCCTGATCTGGCAACTAGGTCAGTAGTCTCGAACAACCGGTCAGTAAAGCACGAGGGGTGGCTCATCTAAAGCGGACAACTGCTCACGCAACTCTAGGATGTGAGTAGACCAATACCGCGGTGTATTAAACCAAGGAAAACTGCGTGGGAAGGCTGGATCATCCCAACGCCGCGCCAGCCACGCACTATAGTGCATCAAGCGTAGGGTGCGCAGGGCTTCGATAAGGCCCAATTCGGCTGGATTAAAAGTGTAAAAAGTTTCATATCCATCAATTAATTCAGACAATTGTGCCAATTGTTGTTCGCGATCGCCCGACAACAACATCCAAAAATCCTGCACTGCCGGCCCCATCATGGTGTCATCGAAATCGACCAACAACGGAATTTCATCGCGCCAAAGTACATTGCCCGCGTGACAGTCGCCGTGTATTCGCAAGCTGCTGTAGTCTTTTTTATCAGCAAATATTTGTTTTACTTTTTTGAGAAGATCCTGTGTCAGCGAGGTGTAGGCTACGCGCAAATCGGCGGGAATAAAGTCGTGTTCCAATAAATAAATACTGCTAGCTTCAGCAAAGTTTGCCACACTCAAGTGCTGACGATGCTTGAAGGGCTGCAGAGCGCCCACGCTGTGTAATTTTCCCATGCAACGACCAAGTACTTGCAAAGTATCGAGATTCAAATCAGGACTACGGCCACCACGCCGCGGGAAAACAGCAAACAAAAAACCTTCGTGTTCATAAATGGTACGACTTTCTGCCGATAACAGCGGTGCCACAACCGACAATTCACTGGCCTCGAGTTCGAGTACAAATGCATGTTCTTCTTCAATCTGTTCACGGCTCCAGCGCTGCGGTCGGTAAAACTTAACGATCACCGGATTGGCGTCTTCCACACCTACTTGATACACCCGGTTTTCATAACTGTTGAGAGCCAACATGCGACCATCGCAATGTAAGCCTGTGCTTTCAACAGCTGACAGGATCCAATCGGGAGACAAGGTTGCAAAAGGATGCAGGTTGGACATGGTGACAATCACTGATATGGCCAAGGAGCGTGGCACTTTTGGTCATAATACAGGCAAGAACACACGGGAACACTCCTAACTACTAGATTAGGATATTAACCAATAGTCGTTCTGCAGAGGTTTTTCATGCAAGAGTAGATAAATTTAGCACCCAGATTGACAAGCACAACATACTTGCAAACGTAACCCATGCTAAGTAAGGCAACAAAAGAACCGCAGCAAGCTTGTGCAAGCGCCAGAAGATACTGATGGTTCCAGCCAGCAGAATCCATAACACTAGGATTTCCGCAAACGCCAGCGCACCCTTGTGCCACGCAAAAAACAACCAAGACCATAAGCTGTTTGCCGCAAGTTGCAAAATGAACAACAGCAAGCCAATACGCACCTTAGCAAGCTTACCCAAGCGCCAGACAAGCCAAATGGAAACAGCCATCATCCCATAAAGTAGAGTCCATACTGGTCCGAACAACCAGCTCGGCGGCGCCCAGTCGGGACGCACTAGTTGCATATAGAAATCTTTAGCTGTCAGCGTAGCAAATGCGCCAATGGCCGCTGCAATAAACGTGAGAATAAACCAGCCTAAAAACCCCACGAGCTGATAGCGAGGCGAATATGGTGATTGATTTTGTGACAACATTGAACCAAACATGTAGGGCTCTCCTTGTACTGCTATCCGAAATATTAAAACTAAATATGGGCGACATGAAGAAATTTTAAGTAGTTAAAGGTTGTAACGCTTCTAAAATATTTTTGTAAATCTCATTTTTCTGAAAAATATCATGCAAATACATTTTTATTTACACTGACACCACTATTCGGGCGTTTCGTAGAAAAAATCAACCTGTTTTTTGAAAGCGGAAAGTGCTCTTTCACGACCAAAGCCGAGATCAATAATTGGTGCTGGATAGGATGATGGGCGCTCTGGTCCAGGATCGTGGATACTCTTGTTGTCGAGATGGGCAAGCTCAGGTAGATATTTGCGTATGAACGCACCCTCAGAATCGAAACGGCGTGACTGGGTGACTGGATTAAATATCCTGAAATAGGGCACTGAATCCGTACCAGTCGATGCACTCCACTGCCAACCTCCATTGTTGGCGGCAAATTCACCATCAATCAGATGCTGCATAAACCATCTCTCGCCCCAGCGCCAATCGATTAGCAAATGCTTGGTAAGGAACATTGCTGTGACCATGCGCAAGCGGTTGTGCATCCATCCGATTTGTAGCAGTTGCTGCATCGCCGCATCAACAATGGGTATACCCGTCTGACCATTACACCAGCGCAAAAATTCTTCCTTGTTATGTTGCCAGGGCACGTGACTGACGTCATCACGCCAGGGTTTTTGGCGCGACACATGGGGATAGTGCCAGATGATGTGTTTGTAGAAATCGCGCCAGAGCAATTCGTTACGCCAGATTTCGCTACCCTTCCCTTCACCAAATAAATGTGCAGCGCGCCAACATTCCCTAATTGATAACACGCCAGCGGCAAGAGCGTGAGACAAGCGGCTTGTGCCATCGATAGATGGAATATTACGCGCTTCGTCATAGACGATTATGGCTTCTTCGCAGAAATCTGTCAGTCGTTGCCGCGCATAATTTTCGCCAGCAGGCCATAATTTTTTCCAGACAGGATCAATCGCGGGCCAACTGAGTTCACCCAACTGACGCTGCTCATTCAGGGGCTGCAGTGCAACGACTTCCTGTCGCTTTATGGTAAGGGCCTCGCGTCCTTCCAGCGGCCGTAAAAGTTCACGCATGTGGCGCGCAAAAGGCGTAAAAACCTTATATGGTTGGCCGCTTTTATTGAATACACGCTCCGGTGGCATCAGCACCTGATCGTCATGCAACTGCATCTGAACACCGAGCTTACTGCAAACTGCTGCTACAGCTGCTTCACGATTGTGTTCATTGAGCGGATATTCACGATTGCAGTGCAGTGAATTTACCTGCCACTGGACAAGCAATTTTTCTAATAAAGCTGGGATCTCTTTATAAGTTGCAACTTCAAAATAATACAACGGTATGTTTGCCTGTAGAAGTTCTTCTTCCAGCATCTGCAGATTTCGGCGCCAATAATCTAGCTTGATTGCCGCATCATAATGCGCCTGCCATTGTTTAGGTGTAGCAATATAAATTGCCACAACATCTCCCTCGGCGTGTGCTGAGGCAAGAGACTGATTGTCATGAATACGTAGGTCTGTACGAAACCAGTGTAGAGCAAGTGTCACAAATTATTTCTCAGGCTGAGGTCATCAGAATATGGTTGCAGAAAAGCCTGCAGGTCGTCCGTGATATCAATGCTGTTATCGATCACACGCACAGCGCGCGGGGCGTCAGGATCACCAACGAGTCGGATCGCAGGACGGGGTACGCCAAGCCCTGCCCCCAACTCAGGACAGGTGCTCACAAACTCAAAATATTGCCCAAGTTCAGTGGTACAAAGGCTGGAATGTTTATGCCCGCCGTTATAACGAACCTCTTCGCCGAGTAGGCAACTGCTGATGCCGACCTTGATAATTGCTTTTTTTGTAGCCATGCTT
>CAIMTR010000186.1 GCA_903844415.1 uncultured Gammaproteobacteria bacterium | reverse complement strand
TGCCATGCATGATGTTGAACTTGGCAGTTGGATCAAGCGATTCATGGATTGGTTACAACTGTTCTTCCTTTCTTTGTTCGGCTGATGGTTTGCTGTAATGGACGAAGAATTTAATGCAAAAATTACATATCCATGTCCTTATCCCATCAAAGTGATGGGGTTGCAGGAAACAGGTTTTGTTGCCTGTATTCTGGCGATCATTCAGCGCCACGACACTACCATCACACTCGCCAATCTTGCTTATCGAGAAAGTCGCAATGGAAAATATCTTGCGATCAATTTCAGCATCACAGCGACTGGTGTAGAGCAAATTAGTGCCTTGTTTGAAGACTTGAAGGCGAGCGGCAGAGTGGCCATGGTACTTTGAACGTATTTTTTAAAAATGAGTGAGCAAACGTCAACTTGTCTTGTTCGTGAGCTTGGTGTTACCGAGTATCTTCCCGTTTGGGAGGCGATGAAGACGTTTACCCAGCAACGATCTGCAATTACAGTTGATGAGTTGTGGGTACTGCAACATCATCCGGTTTTTACTCTAGGTCAAGTTGGCTTAACTGAGCACATACTCGATTCCCAAACTATTCCGATTATCAAAACCGATCGGGGTGGGCAAGTGACCTATCATGGTCCAGGGCAATTAATTGTCTATTTTTTGTTGGATGTGCGCCGTCGTAACTTTGGTGTGCGTACCTTGGTCGACATAATTGAAAAAAGTGTCATAGAGGTGTTGGGTACATTTGACATTGAGGGAAGCTTACTCAAGGGCGCCCCTGGTGTTTATGTGAATGATAAAAAAATTGCGGCATTGGGTTTGCGTATTCGGAAAGGTTGTTCACTGCATGGGCTAAGTCTGAATATTGATATGAATTTGACCCCATTTTCCCAGATTAACCCCTGTGGTTATCCAGGATTGGAAATCACCCAATTACGTGAGCATGTCCATAAAAAATTCCCATCATTGTTAGTGGAAACACAACAAAGACTGATAGAGGTCTTACAAAGTCGCCTGCTATAATTCGACCACTTCCATTTTTTATTTGAAATTTTATGTCCACAATCATAATTAGTGACGCTCCAGGCAAATCTGTAATTCAAGGTGAGAAATTGCGTGGTGCCGAAAAAGTAGCGCGCATTCCAATCAAGATCATTCCTACTGTGGAGTTGCCGAAAAAACCCACATGGATCAGAGTGCGCATGGGTAACTCTGCGAAGGTAGATCACATCAAACAAACTTTACGTAAACACAAATTACATTCCGTTTGTGAAGAAGCTTCTTGTCCCAATTTAGGCGAATGCTTCAGCGGTGGTACTGCAACTTTTATGATCATGGGTGATATTTGCACCCGTCGCTGCCCATTTTGTGATGTTGGACATGGTCGTCCTAATCCGTTGCAGGAAAACGAACCATTGGAACTTGCCACAGCAATTGCCGAGATGGGGCTCACCTACGTTGTGATCACTTCTGTAGATCGTGACGATTTACGCGACGGCGGCGCAGATCATTTTGCACGTTGCATTAACGAAACAAGACGGCTAAATCCAGGCATAAAACTAGAAATTCTGGTGCCGGATTTTCGCGGGCGTGGTGATATCGCCTTAAAAATTCTCGCTCTTACCCGCCCGGATGTGTTCAATCACAATCTCGAAACTGTACCCTCCCTGTACAAAAAAGTACGTCCAGGTTCTGACTATCAATGGTCTTTAAACCTGTTGAAACACTACAAGGAGATGGCCCCTTCGGTAATTACAAAATCTGGCATCATGGTTGGCGTGGGGGAAACCAAGGAAGAAGTCATCAACACCTTGCAGGATTTGCAAGCTCACCATATTGATATGGTGACTATCGGCCAATATCTGCAACCCAGTCGTAATCATTTGCCGGTTGATCGTTTTGTGCATCCCGATGAATTTGCCGAATATAAACGGATTGGAGACGAACTAGGTTTTCGTAATGTTGCTAGTGGGCCTATGGTGCGTTCTTCATACCATGCCGACAAACAAGCGGGTATTTGATAGTCCTAGCACTACGCTAGCCAGTTCGTCCCAAGGTTGAAAATCCAACAATCCTTTTACTGATTGATCTACTCGACGAGCAAGCTCCAATAAAGCCTGCAAAGAACGTTGAT
>CAIMTR010000185.1 GCA_903844415.1 uncultured Gammaproteobacteria bacterium | reverse complement strand
GCTTGGGATAATGCCAAAAAATATATTGAGAAAGGCAATCATGGGGGCAAAGGCTCCGAGCCGCACAAAGCAGCTGTGGTAGGCGATACAGTAGGAGATCCAATGAAGGATACTTCAGGTCCTTCTTTGAACATCCTGATCAAATTGTCTGCCATCCTCAGCCTGGTGTTTGCACCGTTCTTTGTGAATCATGGTGGCATCCTACTTAACCTGTTCTGATCCTTGCAGTTGCAATGAATGCAAGATGTAACGAGGGGGCTGCGCCCCCTTTTTACTTTATAAAACCAGCGCATTTGCACAAACCAAATCGGAAAAAATCATGAGTGCGACCAAGATTCAACCCAATATCAGTCTTAATTTGCGCCAGGTCACTCACGTGGTTGTTGTTGCCTCTGGCAAGGGCGGAGTTGGCAAATCAACTACTGCTGTCAATCTTGCGCTGGCTCTGCATCGTCAAGGGCATAAAGTAGGTTTATTTGATGCGGATATTTATGGGCCCAGCCAGCCTTTGATGTTGGGCGTTGCAGGTAAACGTCCCCAGATCGTTAATGGTAACCAGATGCAACCCATAACGGCGCACGGCATCAAATGCAACTCTGTGGGTTTTCTAGTGGATGATAACCAGGCCATGGTGTGGAGGGGGCCGATGGTGGTAGGTGCTTTCAATCAAATTCTCAACGATACCCAATGGGGCGAATTGGATTATTTGATAATCGATATGCCGCCAGGAACTGGCGATATTCAATTGAGTTTAGCGCAGTCGGTGCCGGTCACTGGTGCGGTGATTGTCACCACGCCGCAGGATGTAGCCTTGCTGGATGCCAAACGTGGTATTGAAATGTTTCGTAAAGTACAAGTACCGATTTTGGGTGTGGTAGAAAATATGGGGATTCATGTGTGCTCCAAATGTGGTCACAATGAACATATTTTTGGCGAAGGTGGTGCTATCCGTATAGCCAATAGTTACGGGGTGGAATTGTTAGGTTCTTTGCCTCTGGACGCTAGCATCAGGCAACAATGTGATGAGGGTAATCCAGCAGTTTCTGCCGAGCCCAATGGGCATATTGCCCAGATTTACGGTCGTATAGCTGAGCGCGTAAATCAACAACTTGCGGGAACTGCCAAAGTTGGGAGTAGCATACCCAACATCAGCGAATCGGATGATTAAAAATTTAGATTACTCCGTTCTGTAAATTATTTCGCATTTACAGACAAATTTTTTTCACGCCAAAAAACTAAATCTGCGTAATTTCTCGTAGGTAATTCAGCAATTTTCGACTTCCTGACGTGTTGTACAAATGACCTGCAGCTCGTTGTGCTGCAAGCTTTGGATCTTTTTGATGAACATTCTGTAACTCTTTTTGCTGCGCCTTTTCCTGTTCTTGTTTTTGTTCCTTGCGGGCCATTCGAATAAACTGACGTAATTGCTGTATATCCAGCAATGGATTGCGTTGTAGTAACACCTCGATGGGGCTGTCATCGCCTCCAAGAAAATTGATCAACATCTGATCCATTTCAATATGTCGGCGTTGCTGCAACATTGCGTTCTGATCGGTGAGGCGCAAAATATGGTCCACTTCATTGTCATCCAGATCCCGCATTAACTTGCCGATATACTGTATTTGTCGGCGTTTTGCGCCATTTTGATTAAGCATTTTGTACTCTGCGATTGCATTAGATAGACGATCAGGCAAATTACATTTTTTAAGCAGGGCATCCCTGGCTTCAGTAAGTTGCAGACCGAGACCTTGCAACGCCGTCATGTCTCGTTTGCGCTGACTTTTACTGGGGCCTTCCGGCAGTATGTCGGAGTCAAAATCCTGCATGGTAAAACTGTCCCGAGTGAAGATTTATGAGTGGTGTTTTGTTGTGAGTGGTTCTACTAGTAAAAAAATGAAGCAAGTCCCAGAAAGGAAAGAAAGCCCGTCACATCAGTAATCGTGGTCAGTATCACTCCACCAGCGAGTGCTGGATCGATGTTTATCGATCTTAATGCTAGTGGCAGAAAAACCCCTGATAGTGCGGCTGTCATCAGATTAATGACCATGGCTGCTGCGAAAATATAACCGAGTGTCATGTCGTTGAACCACCACACGGTAACCGCTGCAGCTACAAACCCCCAAAGAAGGCTGTTTATGGTCGCCACGGCAATTTCCCTTTTCATCAACCACATGGAATTGGTACTGCCGATTTGTCCCAGTGCCATACTGCGAATGATCATAGTTTGAGTCTGATTGCCGGCAATTCCCCCCATACTAGCTACAATGGACATTAATACTGCGAGCGCCACCACTTTATCGATAGTAGCGGAAAACTGACTGATAACTGCCGAGGCGACAAAAGCTGTGATCAGATTGATACCGAGCCACACGGCTCGATGTCTGGCGGTACGCAATACCGGTGCAAAAGTATCTTCTGCAGCGCCAAGTCCTGCCATACTTTTTATGGAGTGGTCAGACTCTTCCCTGATAACGTCCACGATGTCATCGATAGTGATGCGGCCCAGTAGTTTGCCTGCTTCATCCACAACTGGAGCTGAAATCCAGTCCATTTGCTCGAACAAATGCGCAACTTCTTTTTGGTCCATAGCGACCGGAATCGCCTTGAAGTCGGTAATCATCACATCTTCAACAGTTTGATCGGGATCCGACACCAACAATTTGCGTAAAGGCAGGATACCCAGCAGGATGTCATCGCGGTCGACCACAAGTATGTTATCCGTCATTTCAGGAATTTCATCGTGGCGACGCAAATAGCGCAGCACTACGTCAAGTGTATGGCTGCGCCGAACAGTAATGGTATCGGTATTGAGAAGGCCACCTGCACTGTCTTCAGGATACGACAATACAGCTACCAACCGGTTGCGGTCTTGGGCATCCATGGCATGTAGAACGCCATAAATAACCTTTTCAGGCAGGTTCTGCAGAATGTCTGCGATGTCGTCAGTATCCAGACCTTCGGTGATGCTGGCGACTTCTTCTGGACTGAGTTTGTTGAGAATGTCAGTTTGAATATCGAAATTGAGGTAGTTCAGCACCTCTCCTTCATTATCTTTCTCCACCATTTTCCACAACACTTCGCGAGTTTTTATGGGCGAAGATTCCAGCAGATGAGCGATGGTAGGCGCGGGCAAATGATTGAGCATACGCCGCACTTGAACGAATGCGCCGCTGTCCAGGGCATCAGTGAGAGCCCTCAGATGATCCTGAGTAAGGAGAGTTTTATCTTGAAATAAATTTTCGGCCACGAGTATTTCCATAGAGCGCGAGAAAACTGTTAAATATTATAACAGCCGAAATGAGTGCCACATGAATGCAAACACACTTGTAAAAAAGATTTTTAGTCTTCTCCAAAACGGTCAGCGATAAGCGTAAGGATTGCTTGGAGCGCAGCGTTTTCATCTTCGCCATCCAGCATTAGCATCAACTCACTGCCTAGTGGGGCAGCCAATAGCATCAAGGATAAGATACTTTTGCCATCAACGTTTCGATCGCCGTTGCTCAATTCAATACGACTGCGAAATGCGGAGGCAGTTGCCACCAGTTTTGCAGCGGCACGTGCATGTAATCCCGCCTTGTTTGGTACTGTAATAGTGGTATTGATCATGATAAAAAATTAAAGGAATCTGTGTGGGTGGTGAGGAGAATCATGCAAGTTCCTTATGCCTAACTTGGGCATTATAACTGGAGGAATTAAAATGCTGCTTGAGTTTTTCACACAAGTAAACTGACCTGTGTTGGCCGCCCGTACAACCAATGGCCACGGTGATATAACTGCGATTGTTGGCCTGAATTCTTGGTAACCAGCGTTCTAGGTAAGCTTTGATATCAGTAAACATTTCATGCACATCGGCTTGCTGTTCCAAAAAAGTGATCACGGGCAAATCCAATCCGGTGTGGGGGCGCAATTCCGGTATCCAATATGGATTAGGCAAACATCTGGCGTCAAACACCATATCAGCATCCATAGGCACTCCGTGTTTAAAGCCGAAAGATTGAAATTGCAGCGCTAGTCCTTTGCTATCGTGTTCAGCTACACGGTTTTTTATGATGTCTCGTAACTGGTGTAACGACATATTAGTGGTGTTTATTGTGAGGTCTGCAAGTATGGTGATGGGTTCCAGCAATTCTTTTTCACAAACGATTGCTTCGAGTAATCCAATTTTGTCATTTGATAGGGGATGTTTGCGTCGAGTCTCACTAAAACGCTTGAGTAGGGTGTTGTCATCAGCATCTAGAAAAATAATTTGGCCATCAATCTTTTGGGTCTTTAGAGTGCTGTAAATCTGGGGAAATTGTTTAAGGTCATCGGATATATTGCGGGCATCAATACTTACAGCCACTTGATCAAGATTCAGGTTGTCAGCACTCAACCGGGTTGATAAAACCGCAAGCAAACTGGCCGGAATATTGTCTACACAGTAGAAGCCGAGATCTTCCAGCACATGCAAACAAGTGGTTTTGCCAGAACCGGAGCTGCCACTGATAATAATGAGCTTCATATTTTAACCTCACTTGATCCGGTGAAGTGCAACCCTATGGGACCGTATAAATTTACAACAGTAAGCTGACCGCTGCATCACAGTTAACACAGAAATTGACTGCAAATTTAAAAATAGAATACCTGTTCATTGCAGGTAGGTTGCACAATAGGCGTAACTATATAAATTTGAAGAGATCAGCACAGTTGTTTCCTCTCGTTAGAAGGGGCAATGGCCATTGCTTCCCTGTATTTGGCAATGGTGCGTCGTGCAACCATAATTCCCTTATCGGCTAGGATAGCCGCAATTTTGTTGTCACTGAGAGGTTTAAGCGAACTCTCTGCGGCAACCAGTTTTTTAATTATGGCCCGTATCGCTATGGAAGAACATTCGCCGCCAGTATCAGTGTCGACATGACTGGAAAAAAAATATTTGAGCTCAAAGATGCCTCGAGGAGTATGCATGTACTTCTGGGTAGTGACTCGAGATATGGTTGATTCGTGCATGCCGACTTCTTCTGCTATGTCATGCAATACCAATGGCTTCATAGCTTCTTCACCATAGTTGAAGAAATTTTTCTGACGTTCGACTATTTTAGTCGACACTTTAAGCAAAGTTTCATTGCGACTGTGCAAACTTTTGATGAACCAGCGAGCCTCCTGCAGGCTGTCGCGTAAGAAAGTGTTTTCACTATCCTTGTCGCGCGTTGCAAGAGCTGCATATTCTGCATTAACCCGAATACGAGGGGCTGTATCGGGGTTTAGTTCTACTTTCCAGCGGCCATTGTGCTTGCTCACAAATACATCGGGAATGATGTAATTAGTTGTGGGGGGGGTAATGTCTGAACCAGGACGTGGGTTAAGACTTAGAATAATCGCAATTGCTGATTTGAGTTCAGCTTCCTTAACGCGTAATTTACGCATTATGGAGTTGTAATCATGGCTAGCGAGTAGGGGTAGATAGTTTTCAATTATCCGCACAGCATTTTCTACACCTGCGCCACTTTGATCCAAGTGCATGATTTGTACGCTGAGACATTCCTTGAGATCGCGATAACCAACGCCAACGGGTTCAAATTGTTGAATTCGGTGTAAAACAGCAACTACTTCTTCTTCATCGATATTCAGTTCCCTGATCAAACTTGCATGAATAGAACTTGTGGTGGCAGTTAGCTGTCCATTGGCATCTATAGCATCTATCAGGGAAGCGGCGATCAGTCTGTCATCATCGGTCATGGGAGTGAGATTCAATTGCCAGCGCAGATGATCCTGCAGGGATTCGCTTATCGTGTTGCGCGAATCCAAATCATTGCCACTATCGACATCAGTATCTTCATTGCCACTGCGTGCACTGGTTGGTTGATTGTTGGTGTAAATATCATCCCAAGAGCTGTCTGTGGATAGCTCTTCAGGAATATTGTTCTCATTCCAGTTTTCATCAACATTGAAATCGGGAGATTCCTGTAAGGATTCCTCAGTAGTTTGATAATTCTCACCTACATATTCTGATGTGTCACCTGCGTGACGATTGTCGTCATTGTCGAGATTGGCCTCTCGATTGTCTTTTTCTACGGGAGCACCGCTGACAGTAGAGCCGTAATCTTCTTCAATTTCTAGCATTGGATTGGAATCAAGTGCTTCTTGAATTTCTTGCTGTAAATCCTGAGTAGACAGTTGCAACAGCTTGATAGCTTGTTGTAACTGAGGGGTCATGGTGAGTTGCTGACCGAGTTTTAATTGGACGGATAATTTCATGATAGTAAGACAACCGGGACACCATGACTGACTGCATGGAACAAGTAACTTGCTAAGGTGAATTCAGGCTTTAGACTGAGTGCCTATGCTGATGCATTGCTGGCCAATATTAGCAAAAAGTGTGCCAGCGTGACAGTTTATACCTGCTACCAGCTCTACTCACTACATTCGGAACTGTTCGCCAAGATAAACCTCTCGCACTTGACGATTTTGTAGGATTTGCGCGGGTGTACCTTCGGCCAGCACTGAGCCAGCATTGAAGATATAAGCTAGTTCACATATGTCCAGAGTTTCCCTAACGTTGTGATCAGTGATGAGTATTCCGATACCGCGTCCGCTGAGCGCACGAATGATGGACTTAATGTCATTCACCGAGATGGGGTCTACACCAGCAAAGGGTTCATCGAGCAGAATGAAGGCGGGTTCTGTGGCTAATGCACGCGCAATTTCTACCCGCCGTCTTTCACCGCCCGAAAGACTCATACCCATCGAGGTGCGAAGGTGGCTTATGTTGAGTTCTTCAAGCAACTTGGACAGTTTGGCATCTCTGTCGCTGGAAGTGAGATCGGTACGTGCTTCCAGTATGGCCATGATGTTGTCTGACACGGACAATTTTCGAAAGATAGAAGCTTCCTGAGGCAAATAACCAATACCTTTGCGAGCACGAATATGCATTGGAGCTATGCTGATATCTTCGTCGTCCAGAAGAATTTTCCCGTCATCAGGTTTTATCAGGCCGATAATCATATAAAAGGCGGTGGTTTTGCCTGCACCATTAGGGCCAAGTAATCCAACTATCTGACCACTGGCCACTCTCAATGAAGTGTTGTGTACTACCTGCCGGCCTTTGTAGCTCTTAGAGAGATTGTGGGTACTGAGTACAGTCATTATCAAGTTTTCAGGGTTGCTGGGGTAGGATAGTCATTGTTACAGGTTCAACATCGGAACGACTGGTAGCGTTTGCGCGTTGTGCCCGCATGTCGTAATCGATGTGATGCCCGCTTAAGGTGTTGCCAGCCTGAATGAATTCCGCTTCTACATCAATATTCAATATTCCTGCACTATTATCAAAATCCAGGGTAAGTCCACTAGCCTTGATGATGTCCTGATCTACTTCCAGTTGTTGTTGAAAACGCGCCGGAGTTCCAGTTGCTGTTATTTTTTTTAGAGCACCTTCATTACGTTCAATCCGGATTTCGGTTCCGTAAATTTGCAGTGAGCCTTGAGTAATTCGGGCAGGATTGGTGCTGGTACCACGATAAATGACTAGTCCTATATCGAGATAAAGTTCGCTTGAACTTGCTTGCACTTCAATTTGTTGGTTAGCATCTTCCGGCAAGGCCAGTGTAATGTTGCACCAGCAAAGTGTGATCAATGCCAGCCAACTGCAATGCCGGAAGTGTTGATCGAAGGGGGTGCTACTAATCATGGTATCCCCGCACCTGAGTGAGTAATTCAATTTTATCTGTATCCAACATGGCTCGCATACCTGCACTTTCCAAATAAGAATCCTCGGTGGTCAGTGTAACAGGTTGATTGGTGCTCACTTCACGAGAGGCAGGAAACACCAGCATGTTAGTCGTGTCGACTTGCATGAATTTATTATCGGTTAGGCCTTTGTGAAGACTAACCTTCTGGGCTAATTGCAAAAGGTCTTCGCTGCGTAATACATCGGTCTGTAAGTTGCCGGTGTCTGCTGTAACGATCCAGGGTAGTCCTGTTGCGCGGTAATAAGTAAACCGTGGAGTTTCCATTTGTGAAATATCTCCAGCTAAAAAATGGGTCACTCGGCTGGCTGCAAGCTGGTAGTTAGGCTGACCTTTTGCATCAAAATGTGTCGAGACCATGTTGGTGATGTAATAATCACTCGCCTGTTGCAGCAGTGAGTTTTGGGCAGATACTAGGGCGCTTTCTTCTTGATTGGTTTGGTCCAATAGCAAAAAGACCAGTAATGTAAGGAGGCAAACACTCACAGCAATCCTTAATTTCAGCATGGCGTAGCTCTACGGTTATAAATAAGCGGCAACAAGTTGGTCATAATTTCCCTGCGCCTGCAGGATCCAGTCACATACTTCCCGTACTGCTCCCATTCCGCCTGCTTGTGTCGTGGTACAAAATGCATACTCCCGGAGCAGTGGGTGTGCGTTGGGTACGGCGATGCCCATTGCCACTTTACGGATGCAAGCGAGATCGGGAAGATCATCCCCTACATAAGCGACTTGGGACAGTTCCAGTTGCAGGGATTTAACCAATGTCGTTAGTGTTGCTAATTTGTTTTCACACCCTTGCGCTACATGTACGATCCCCAAGTTACTAGCACGATTGCTCACCAGTTGGGACTTGCGTGCTGTGAGAATAGCCACTGCCACTCCGCTGGTTTGCAAAAGTTTGATGCCTTGCCCATCTAGTGTGCTGAAGGATTTAATTTCTTCACCACTGTTGCTGAAATATAGTCGGCCGTCTGTGAGCACACCATCCACATCTAGTGCCAATAGTTTTACTAAGCGCGCTCTTTCATAGATTTCGTCAAGGTGAGGTTGTGTATTCATGAATTAACCGCAGGCTATTGATGGTCGGATCAGACCACGTTGGCACGTAATAAATCGTGCATTGTAATCACACCAGCTAGTTGATGTTGGTCCATCACTACGAGGCAATAAATTGCATTGTCCTGCATCAGTTGAGCTGCTTGCGAGGCAAGCGCAGAGGTGGCAATGGTTTTATATGACTTAGTCATGACAGAGGCAACTTGGGTATTACGTAAATCCAGATTTTTGTCGAGCACACGGCGTAAATCTCCATCAGTAAAAACGCCAGTGATAATGCCGGCAGAATTCAGGATAGTAGTCATGCCTAGTTTCTTGGCGGTGATTTCGAGTAGTGTGTTACTTAAGGAGGTAGTTTCAGTCACAGACGGTATCGCATTGCCACTGTGCATGACATCGGCAACCTTGAGCAACAATCGCCGACCCAGATTGCCGCCCGGATGCGAAAACGCAAAATCTTCAGCGCTGAATCCTCTGGCTTCCAGTAAGGCCATGGCCAGAGCATCGCCCATTACCAAGGCGGCTGTTGTGCTGGTGGTCGGAGCAAGCCCGAGTGGGCAGGCTTCTTTTTCGACACTAGCATCAAGATTAAAATCAGCAGCAAGTGCCAACTCAGACGCAGGATTGCCCGATATGGCCAACAGTTTTACCCCTTTACGTTTGAGTATGGGTAATAACGTAAGTATTTCTGGAGTTGTGCCAGAATTAGAAAGCGCCAATACCACGTCGTCACGTGTCACCATACCAATATCACCGTGACTTGCTTCTGCTGGATGGACAAAATAGGAGGGCGTACCAGTGCTGGACAAAGTCGCGGCAATCTTGTTTGCGATGTGACCGGATTTGCCCATGCCCATCACAATGACTCGCCCTTTACGAGCAAGGATTAATTGGCAGGCCT
>CAIMTR010000184.1 GCA_903844415.1 uncultured Gammaproteobacteria bacterium | reverse complement strand
GTACTGAAGAGTTTAATCCGGATTCCCTGCGTTATCACAGCATCATTATTATGACGGACGCGGATGTAGACGGCTCGCACATCCGCACCCTACTGCTGACCTTCTTTTTCAGACAAATGAGACCGCTGGTAGAGCGTGGCCATATTTTCATAGCACAACCACCACTATACAAAATACGCAAAGGCAAACAAGAACAATACTTAAAAGACAATGACGAGCTTGCACTGTATCAAACTCAAATGGCGTTAGAAGATTCCAGCCTGCATGTGAATGCAAGTGCCCCTGGAATCACTGGAGTCGCATTGCAAACTCTTGTGCAAGACTATCGTAGTGTTCAGGTTCAGATAACGCGATTATCTCGTCAATATCCGGGAGAAATACTGTTAGCGTTATTGAACCAGGACGAATTAACTGTAGAAAAGTTAGGAAATGAACAAGCGGTGACGCAGTGGGTGGCCAATCTAGAGGCTGTGGTTAGCACCAGCAAAACCGGGGCTATGTACAGATTCCATGTCAGACACGATGAAGAAGAGCACATCTATGTACCGGTAGTTACTTCTATCATTCATGGCGTGACTCGCAAAGCAACTCTTACACTCGAGTTTTTCCGTTCTGCAGAATACCGCGATATTTTCCGAGTTGGATCTACGCTTAAAGGACTATTTGAAATTGGCGCATTTGTAAAACGTGGTGAAAAAACACAAGTAGTAAATAATTTTCGCGAAGCTTTAGAGTGGCTGATGAATGATGCAATGAAAGGTCATTATCTGCAGCGCTATAAAGGCTTGGGAGAAATGAATCCGGAACAATTATGGGAAACCACTATGGATCCCAATTTCCGACGAATGTCACAAGTAACCATTGAAGACGCGATGGGAGCTGATCAATTGTTCTCAACATTAATGGGTGATCAAGTAGAACCGCGTCGAAACTTTATAGAAAAAAATGCACTTATGGTTTCCAATCTGGATATTTAACCAAAGTTAGCTTTAGTAATCCGAGTTGGTTTTTGTAATATTAGAGTCCATATTCTTTATGCGTAAGAGTATGTTGAGTCCATAACTGTACTGCCTCGGTAAGTTCTCTAGGCTCCCTGTTTGTAGTGGCAATGGCAGCGCCAATTACGACATCAATTACACCTGCAGTTTTCAAAAACTTTTTGGATGGCCAAAACAGCCCAGCATTATGTGCAACAGGCAATACCAATACGCCACTTGTAATTGCTAAAGCAGCGCCACCACTCGAATATTTTTTTTCCACACCAGGAGCTACGCGAGTTCCTTCAGGGAATACCAATACAGAAATACCCGCTTGGAGCCTTGCTTTGCCCATGGTTAATAAAGTTTTTAATGCAAGTCTGGGGTTTTTGCGATTAATCGCGATTGGACCCAAGAGTGCCATCGCCCATCCAAAAAATGGTATTCGCAGCAGCTCCATTTTTAAGATGGCACATAAGGGTGCGAAATAAGCATATAAAAAAATAGTTTCCCACGGGCATTGGTGGTTACTCAATAAGACAAAAGGATGTGCAGGAATATTTTCCACACCATGAATTCGGTATTCAACACCACAAGTAATTTTAAGCCACCAAATTGAAAATCGATTCCAGAGGACAAAAAAACGAAACCTGGATTTAAGCGGAAGCATCCATCCCAATAACACACATAAAGTGGTGTGTGGAATAAGCGTCAAAATATAGCCTAGATAAAACAATGTCGAACGCAACGCCGGTAAAATTCTATTGGCCATTGAGAGGTGTACCCAAAGTGGTAAGTTGTTGCGATAAAATAAAAATGGCTGCTGCTGCCAGATCATCAAATATCATTACACCATTCAGTTTTTCTACCCCCAGCTGCAATTCTGTTTTACGACCTTTTCCGGTTCGTACCAAGATCGGCCGACATAGCATCTTTAGGGCAAGCTCTAGATCTTTAGATGTGTCTCCTACATACCACGCACCAACAACAGGAATCATTAACTCATCAGCAATTTGCTCTAACAAACCAGATGCTGGTTTACGGCATAGACAGCCTTCATCTGGGCCGTGTGGACAATAACAAATAACATCTATTTGACCCCCACACTCTTCAACCAAATCTCCCATGAGCGAGTGCATATTACCGAGAGTAATTTCATCAAAGAGACCGCGTGCTAACCCCGATTGATTAGTAGCAACCGCAATTTTAAAGCCTGCCAGAGACAGTTGAGAAATTGCGTTAATACTTCCAGGAATTGGAATCCATTCATCAACACTTTTGATATAGGCATCAGAATCCTGATTGATCACACCATCACGATCCAGAATAACCAGCATAGGAAGTTTAAGGTCAGACATTCTGCAAGAGCGATATATCAGCAATGCCTAAAAACAACTGCCGTAATTGCTGCAGTAATGCTAATCGATTATTGCGAACTGATTCGTCATCTACGTTAACCATAACCTGTTCAAAAAATGCATCAACAGGCGGTTGTAAAGCTGCCATGGCTGCCAGCGCATCTGCAAATTGATTAGTCTTTAGCAAAGGCTCAACTTTGATTTGTACAGCTAGTAGCGTGGTAGCTAGTGTTTGTTCTGCAGGTTCAATTAACAGCGCTGATTCCACAACAAATCTATTAACTAGAGCTGCTTTCTGAAGAATGTTGGACACTCTTTTGTTAGCAGCAGCGAGATTCAATGCTTGTGGCATACGCACAAAACTACTTACAGCGCGTACTCGGGCGTCAAATTCCAGCGGGTTGGCTGGTCGTACGGCATCAACAGATAGAAATACATCGCTGCTAACACCTTGATCTGCATATAGAGAGCGCAATCGTTCGAAAATAAAATCCAGTACAACTTTTTCCAAACCAGTTGATTTAGACAGTACTGAATAATTACTGGTAGCCGCAGTCACACAAGCAACCAGATCAAGAGGTAATTGATTTTCAATAATGATGCGTAATATTCCAAGAGCAGCCCTGCGTAGTGCGAAGGGATCCTTGGAGCCAGTAGGGGGTTGTCCGATACCAAATAAACCAGTGATAGTATCAAGCCGCTCTGCGATGGCTAAGATCATGCCGGTTTTAGAGGTCGGTAGGGTATCACCAGAAAAACGCGGTAGGTATTGTTCGTTTAGTGCAAGGGCAACTTCAATATTCTCACCATCATTGAGAGCATAGTGATAACCCATAACACCT
>CAIMTR010000183.1 GCA_903844415.1 uncultured Gammaproteobacteria bacterium | reverse complement strand
GCTCAGCATCATCATCAACTGTTGGAACTACGCGCACCAAAACAATTGTTGCAACAGGTCGCCTGCGGCGCTCTATTGCCTGGTTACGATTTACAAGCAACAACATTAACGCCGCAGCATAATATACTCTCCGATTGGGAAAAATATTATTTTCCGGCTCATAAAATACTGTCATCTACTACTTATTACACGACCATAGTCAGTGATATAGCATTACCTAATATTCACCAAAAAAATATTATTGCCTACAACGATTTTCTGGAAAATAAAAATCTGACCCAACAGGTGATGCATTAATCTACTGCTGTTGAAGAATCCTTATTTATCCTGCACCTCAACTTTGTCTACTTTCTGAAAGCCGCGTGGCAGTTTATTTCCACGTCGTCCCCTGTCGCCACGATAATGCTCAAGATCATTCATGACCAGACGAATAAACCGTTTACCAGAATAAATGATGAGTGCTTTACTGGCATTAATAACCGCGAATGCCACCACAAATTCCTGCCGATCTGCCACTCTTACGCCAGGAATACTAATAATCTTGTTCCCTTTACCTTTAGTTAATTCTGGCAATTGCGCAATACTGAACATCAGCATACGTCCTTCATTGGTGATACCAACAATATCATCTGTCTGCGCATTGCTCACAATAAGCGGCGACAGTACTTTACTGCCTTTTGGCAAACTCAATACCCCTTTGCCAGCACGATTTTTACTGATGAGATTTTCTAGCCGAGTAATAAATCCGTAACCAGCATCAGAGGCAATTAAGTAAAGAGTTTCGGCATCGCCAATAACTAAACCTTCAAAAGTTGCGCCCGAAGGAGGATTAATTCGACCCGTTAATGGTTCGCCCTGCCCACGCGCCGAAGGTAAAGTGTGGGCAAGCAAAGCATAGGCCCTTCCTGTGGAATCCAAAAAAACCGCTTGTTGATTACTGCGCCCTTTAGCGATTAATTTGAGTCGATCGCCCGATTTGTAACCGAGCGTTGTGGCATCTATCTCATGCCCCTTGGCAGCACGCACCCAACCCGATTCAGACAGCACAACTGTAACCGGCTCTATAGTCATTAATTCGGTTTCACTGAAAGCTTGCGCTTCTGCGCGCGTTACCAGTGGTGAACGTCTTTTATCACCAAAAGTTTCAGCATCAGCTGCCAACTCTTTTTTGATCAGGGTTTTTAAACGAGCTTTGGAACCAAGAATTAGCTCCAGAGTTTCCCGCTCAGCAGCCAGCTCGGCTTGTTCACTACGAATTTGCATCTCTTCAAGTTTAGCGAGATTGCGCAGTTTTATTTCTAAAATGGATTCGGCTTGTTTATCAGATAAACGGTAGTGCTCCATCAAGGCTATTTTGGGTTTCTCAGCAGTGCGAATGATGCGAATCACCTCATCAATATTGAGATAGGCAATCAGCAAAGCTTCGAGAATGTGCAAACGCGCTAATATTTTGTCGAGCCGGTGCTGTAAACGACGCGTGACGGTAAGTGTGCGAAATTCCAACCACTCTTTAATAATAGTCACCAAGCCTTTTACGCGAGGCAAACCATCAGTTCCAATCATGTTGAAATTGGCGCGGTAACTTTTTTCCAGATCAGTGGTGGAAAATAGATGTGCCATCACAGCTTCATATTCAATACGGTTGGAACGCGGCACTATTACTATACGAGTTGGATTTTCATGATCGGACTCATCGCGCAGATCCACAATCATCGGCAATTTCTTTTTCTGCATTTGCCCAGCAATCTGTTCTAGCACCTTGGCACCAGAAACCTGGTAGGGCAAAGCTGTGATCACAATGTCGCCATCTTCCCTGTGATAAACAGCGCGACATCTCACCATGCCTTTACCAGTTTCGTACATGGCGGCAATTTCATGGCGCGGCGTGATGATTTCAGCTGCGGTAGGAAAATCTGGCCCCAGCACCATGCCGAGAAGATCAGCAGTGGTAGCACCTGGGTTTTCCAACATATGAATACAGGCCTGAGTTACTTCTCGTAAATTATGCGGCGGAATATCTGTAGCCATACCTACTGCAATACCACTGCCGCCATTGAGCAATACATTAGGTAACCTTGCCGGCAACAGCACGGGTTCTTCGAGCTCACCATCAAAATTAGATTTCCACTCTACCGTATTTTGACCAAGCTCACTGAGCAGTACCTCTGCGTAATGCTGTAAACGTGATTCGGTATAACGCATGGCAGCAAAGGATTTTGGATCATCCGGAGAACCCCAGTTACCCTGCCCATCTACCAGCGGATAACGATAAGAGAAGGGTTGCGCCATCAACACCATGGCTTCGTAACAAGCAGAATCGCCGTGCGGATGAAATTTTCCGATCACATCACCGATAGTGCGGGCCGACTTCTTGGGTTTGGCCGAGTTTTTAAGCCCAAGCTCACTCATGGCATAAACGATACGGCGCTGAACCGGTTTGAGTCCATCACCAATATGCGGCAGCGCCCTATCGTTGATCACGTACATCGAATAGTTGAGATAAGACTGTTCAACGAACTTACGCAGCGGAATTTGTTCCATTCCTTCGGCGTTGAATGTGAAAGTGTCTGTCATTTTAGCTACCTTAATGAATTAAATTTCTGCAAGATTACCGTTAGCTTCCAACCAGTCCTTGCGATCAGATGCCCTTTTTTTGGCAAGCAACATATCCATCAATTCATGAGTCTTATCTAATTCATCGATGTTCAGCTGTACTAATCGGCGGGTGTCTTTGTTCATCGTGGTTTCACGCAATTGCAAAGGGTTCATCTCACCCAAGCCTTTAAAACGCAAAACATTGGGCTTGCCTTTTTTGTTTTCTGCCACCAGGCGATCGAGTATTCCATTTTTTTCTGCCTCATCCAGGGCATAAAAAACTTCCTTGCCCATGTCTATACGATACAAGGGAGGCATCGCTACAAAAATGTGGCCTGCTTCGACAACAGCGCGAAAATGCCGCACAAATAATGCGCACAATAAAGACGCAATATGTAGGCCATCAGAGTCAGCATCTGCAAGAATACAAATCTTGCCGTAACGCAAACCAGATAAATCTGCCGAGGCCGGATCAACGCCTATTGCAGTTGCAATGTCGTGTACTTCTTGTGAAGCTAAAATTTCGTTGGAGCTGACCTCCCATGTATTCAGAATTTTTCCACGCAGCGGCATGATCGCTTGGGTTTCACGATCTCGCGCTTGTTTAGCCGAGCCACCAGCCGAATCACCTTCCACCAGAAATAATTCACCGGCATACACGTCCTGAGTTGAACAGTCCGCAAGTTTGCCTGGTAAAGCAGGGCCTGAAGTGACTTTTTTACGCACTACCATTTTGCTGGCTTTCATTCTGGTTTGTGCATTGTTGATACACATCTGCGCAATTTGTTCTGCAGTAGACGTGTGTTGATTCAACCATAAACTGAATACATCCTTGACCACTCCTCCCACAAATGGCGCACATTGGCGCGAGGAAAGTTTTTCCTTGGTTTGTCCACTAAATTGCGGGTCTAATAATTTGGACGACAATACATAACTACATCGATCCCAGATATCTTCAGATGCCAGCTTGATTCCTCTGGGTACCAAATTACGAAACTCGCAAAATTCTCGAATAGCTTCGATGAGCCCGGTGCGAAAGCCGTTTACATGTGTGCCTCCTTGTACGGTCGGGATCAGGTTGACATAACTTTCTGTAGTTAACTCCCCTCCTTCTGGCAACCACATAACAGCCCAGTCAACCGCCTCCTCATTACCTTGCATAGAACCTGTGAAAGGTTCATCTGGCAAAACTGTGTAACCGGTCGTTGTTTGTTGTAAATAATCGGCAAGACCATCTTCGTAATACCACTCTTCACTTTGAGACTTTTCAGCGCTCACTGTGTTATCGATAAAACGCACGTGCAACCCAGGGCACAAAACAGCCTTAGCGCGTAATACATGTACCAGTTTATTGATGGAAATAGTGGGGGAATCAAAATATTTTGAATCTGGAATAAAACGCACAGTGGTGCCGGTATTACGCACTCCACATTTGTCTATTATTTTCAATTCTGATGTTTTATCGCCATTGGCAAAAGTCATTTGGTAGATATTGCCATTACGCTTTACTAATACATCAAGTTGTAGCGACAAGGCGTTAACAACCGATACTCCCACTCCGTGCAAGCCACCCGAATATTTATAGTTTTCATTTGAGAATTTTCCACCCGCATGCAAGCGCGTAAGGATGAGCTCAACACCACTCACTTTTTCTTCTGGATGAAAGTCCACGGGCATGCCACGCCCATCGTCAGTTACTTCCACACTACCATCCTTATTGAGTGTCACCTCAATCAGTTTTGCATAGCCTGCTAGTGCTTCATCCACACTGTTATCGATCACTTCTTGGATGAGGTGATTAGGCCTTGTCGTGTCGGTATACATTCCTGGGCGGCGACGCACCGGATCAAGTCCGGAGAGCACTTCGATGGAATCAGCGTTATATTCTTTACTCATAAGATTGGTGGCATTCGTAAAAAAGTAAATTTGAAATGACGGTTTATTCCAAACCGGCAAACTGCATAATTATTGGAAATACTGATGCACAATTATCAAAACTGTGACTGCCTCCGGTTTGCACGACTTGTGTGCACCCCGCATACAGAACAACAGCCAAACGATAATCCAACACCTTGTCGCCCGTTTGAACTAATAGCAGGAAGTTGGCCGGATTGTTGATTTTCTTGATGCAAAGTGTGCGCAAATAATCCAAATGTGTTTGTGTGAATTCATATTCTTCTGCTGTGTAAATATTTTTCTGCCAGCCCAGAAATTTCTTACCCATATCTTCAAAAGGAGCAACGGCCGGATTTACCAATGCCGCTGGCAGGTTATATTTCTGTGCTAACCATGTTGCGTAATAACCACCCAGTGAACTGCCCACAAGCAGGACCTTTTCAGTTTTCGTTGAATCAATTAAACCTTCCAGCAAGGTCATTGCACGTGCTGGATCATAGGACAAGGAAGGTACTGTCACGTTGATATCTCGTTGGTGACAGTAGTCTACAAACATGCGAGCTTTAGCTGAGGCAGGTGAACTGTTGAATCCATGCAGATAAAAAATTCGATGCGGTTTCTTTTTCATCTTGCATAGAAGTCATGTTTAGTTGATGAACTAGGTTAATAGCCGACACCCAAAAAATCAACCGGATAGCGTTTATTAGCAACTCGTTTGACTCCGGTAAGAACTTCTCCGTTACTACACAGCTCCAGCCAGCGGTAGCCTGGATTCAAGTCATCAAGGGCGAAATCTGCTTTGGTTGGATGAAATTGAATACAGGTTGAGGGCGAGCCGAAATAGCCCACACCATTTCTGCTACGCTGATATTCCTGATGAATATGGCCGAACAAAACAGCCTTTACCTGTTTGAACCGGTCCACAATAGCAAACAGATCTTGGGAGTTGGTAAGGGCGTGTTGTTGCAACCACGCCGCATCAACCGGCAAACAATTATGGTGCAAACAAATAAGTACATGCGCATGACCTGCTGCACTTAATTGTTGCTCTAGAAATTGTAACTCTGCAACAGGTAGGGTACCTGATACTGCACCAGCGACATGACTGTTGAGCATAATGATGCACCAACCTGTCACCGCAAAACTTTTCTTGAAACAAGGACTGCTGCTACCAATTGCCTCCTGCATGGCTGACAGCTCGTCGTGATTACCTGGAATCCAGTATTGGGGAGCATTTAGTCCGCCAATTAACTGGTAAAAACGCAGATAACTTTCTTTGCTGTAGTCTTGGGAAATATCACCTGTACACAGCACGGCTGCCAGTGCCGACTCGTCCTTTTCAATCATGGCCAATACATCCTGCAGGCCTTCTTCGCAGTTCATACCGACCAACACCCCGTTGGGGTCGGCATAAAGATGGCTATCGGTAACTTGTACGAATCTTATATTAGGTAATTTATTACTGCTGAGCTGCTGCGCCAAGATCACTGCTCCTTAGATGTAAAAAGCAGAGCCGAACCAGTTCGTGCATTTGAGAAGATTGTACTCTGCCCCAATCCCGTTTCCATACACAGATGTAACCATTCAGCCAGAAACAAATTTTTTTGACCTTTTTCATCGTGCTGCTCTAATTGAATCTTATCAGACGCGAGTTTTATTTTTTGACTCCACTGCTCCTGATAACTAACCACCTCTGCAGTATTGGCATCATGGTACATACGCACCAACATGTTAGGCGGCCGATAATAGGGACTGATCAAATTTGGCTGAGCCATGGTAAGGCTGAGCGTACTTGTGTAACGAAAGGCTTCTATAACCATCAACTCGACGTATTGGTCAGGGAAAGTTTGAGCGCCCACAGCGGGAAGATAGAAGCTGCGACGAGTATTGATGGTGAAATCCGGGACAAGCTTGAGAATTCTAATGTAATTGGCATCACATACAGCCATCCTAGCACTAAGATCAATGGCTTTGTGTTTGGGTATAGCTTGGATTCGATTGAGATTGCTCACTTGTTGCCTAAATTTTGCATTTACTATTTACCTTTTCTACTTCCTTGGCACTTACTGCCGTGTCTGTTCCAAACTCCAGCTACTCTGAAAAAACTGGCAGTTAAGCTGGGGCGGTCGATGCCTAAATACCACCGCATAACCAATGGTGGCGCCCAGTATTTCAAAAATTAATATTACTGAAACTTGCAACATCTGCATCGCCCATTCTGACTTTCTTTGCACACGTATTGACGGCAGTGCTAAGGGGCAGAATCAGGGATTGTTTGCTACAATGCAACCAGTTTTCTGCGTCTATTTTGGCTAGCAAAACGACGTTAAAAATCAGCTTATAAAGCTATCGGCCAGGTCGCTGGTCGACTCACTAGTTTAACTAATATGTTGTAGAATATAAACTGACTGACTGGTCAGTCACAGATTTGGAGCAGATGATGATGAACCCAGCCTTTGTATACCTTGTACGTCCGCTTGTTAAGCTAAGTAGCATCACATTATTCACGCTTTTGACTGCTACTACCGTCTTCGCTGATGACCTATTGCAAATCTTCGATCTTGCCGTGACCAATGATCCAGAAACCCGTCAGGCGCGTGCACTGTACAGCGCCAACCACACCGTGCTGGAACAGGGCATGTCTTTTCTGTTGCCTACTATCGGTCTGTCGGCCAACACCTCGCGTGACACGCAAGGGCCTGCTGCTGTGCACTCCTTTGGCAATGGCTTTAGTTCAGAAGGGTATGGTTTAAACCTGCGGCAGGCGCTGGTCAATTTTCAGGCCTGGTATGCGTTTCAGTCTGCTCGTAAAGCGGATGCAGCGGCGGCCACCCGCCTCGTACAAGCCGAACAAGCCTTAATTCTGAAAGTGGCTACTGCCTATTTTGATGTGTTGCGCAGCCAGGCAGCGCTGGCCACCTTTCAGGCCGAAGAAACTGCCAGTAAACAAGTGCTGGAACAAACCCAACAACGTTTCGATGTGGGCTTAATTGCCATTACCGATGTGTACGACAGCCAGGCCAATGCCGATCTGTCTGCGGTCAATACCCTGGTGGAACAAAATACCCTCAATCAACGACTGGAAGCGCTCGAAGCCATTACCGGCCAGGCACATCCGGGCATTGCGGGGCTGAACCCGGAATTTCCCATCGTACCCATCGACCCGACCAGTGTGAGCGAATGGGTGAGTCTGGCGCAAAGTGGCAACCTGGAAATCAAACTGGCCGAACTGGATTTGGCCGCCAAGGAACAAGATGCTAAAGCCGCAACCTCAGCCCTGTATCCCACGGTGGATATCAGCGCCAACTACAACTGGAGCAAATCAGCTAACCAGTTCAGCTTCTTCCCGTCGGCGGCCAATGAACGCTCCAGCGTTGCCCTGAGCCTGACGGTGCCTTTGTATGCCGGCGGTCTGGGCTCGGCGCGCAAACGCCAGGCCTACTACACCCGTGATGCCAGCGCAGAAGCCTTGTTGAAATCCCGCCGCGACAATACTCAAGCCACGCGTAATGCGTATCGCAGTGTAGAGACAGATGTACTGGCGGTAGCGGCACGTGCGCAGGCGATTGTGTCCGCGCAAAGTGCATTGGAAGCCACGCAGGTGGGTGCTGAAGTAGGCACGCGGAATGTGGTGGATGTCGTGTTATCGCAACGTACCTTGTTTCAGGCACAGCGAGATTACGCCAATGCCCGCTTCAACTATGTGATGGATACGCTGGAATTAAAACAGGCCGCTGGAGTGATAAGCCCGCAGGATGTGATTGATTTGAATGCATGGCTGGTGGAGTAAGCGTTAACTCAAACAGTTAATCGTACCAGGATCAATTTACACAAACGTGCAGTTGCACCCTGGTTAGCGGCTACCACCTCCAGTGCTTTTTTACCCATTTCGCGTGCCACAGTTGTGTGCTGCAACAAGGCGGCAACACGAGCGCCCAACGTCTCGGCATCAGCCACTGTTTCCATTCCGCCTGCGGTCAGTAACAGCTCACTGACTGCCTGAAAATTGAACAGTGATGGTCCCGTTAATATTGGCAGGCCCATAGCTGCCGGCTCAATAATATTCTGACAGCCAGTATTGATCAGAGAGCCGCCCACAAAAGCTAGGTCTGCCAGTCCGTAATAAAACGCCATGTCTCCCATGGTGTCACCCACCAGCACCTGTGTGGCCAATGTTATTGGCATCGCTGTGCTAAATTGTTGTGCATTAAAACCAGCCAGCTCAGCCAGCGTCAAAGCCTCATGAAAACGTTCGGGATGACGCGGCACCAATACCAACAATGCGTGCGGGAGCTGCCGCAGAACACTCGCAAAAGCCTGTAATACTTTGTTTTCTTCTCCTTCGCGAGTACTGGCCGCTATCCATACTGGCCGCCCGGCCCAGGTGGATTTCAACACTTGTGCTTGCTCAAGCTGATATTGATTTACTGCTACATCGAATTTAAGCGTGCCATTTATTTGCAGCTTGCGCGGATCTAACCCAAGTGTGATAAACCGGTCACCATCCGCGCTTGCCTGGGCAGCTACTGTATCCATACTCTGCAGCATGATTTGGGTTAACACAGCTACACGCAAATAACTGCGCTGTGATTTTGGTGATAGTCTAGCGTTGGCAAGGATTACTTTACAGCCTACGCGCTCACACGCCTGCAACAAATTCGGCCACAGTTCAGTTTCGAGTAATACCAATACTGTAGGAGAAAATTTGCTCAAAAAGCGTTGAACGGCACCCGGCAAATCATAGGGTAAATACACATGATAGACGCGCTTACCAAACAGTTTTTCCACACGAGCAGAGCCTGTGGGTGTGGAGGTGGTCACCACCACATTGAGGCCTGGTCGCGCCGCCAGAATTTGCTCAATAAGTGGCTGGGCAGCATGTACTTCACCCACGGAAACCGCATGTAAAATTAGCGTAGGTCCAGGTGCAAGCATGGTCTGGTGAGAATACCAACCCAGTCGTTCGCGCCAGCGCCTTCGATAGCCTGGTGCCTTGCGCGAACGCCACAGCAAACGCAACAACACCAGCGGCAGCGCAAGATATGTTAAAAAATTATAGACAGTGCGGTGCACACAACATCCCAAAAAACTATTCTGCGGGCATGGTGACGCTAACCCTGTATAAATTCAATTGATTCCAGCCGCTATCAAGAGATCAATCGTCACCTTATACTTCACACCTCTTTTACAATTTTGAACACTAGCAATGCATATTGAAAAAGACATAGTAATTCTGGGTGGTGGCATTGCCGGGCTTTGGTTGCTTAATCGCTTGCGTAATGCCGGATATGCAGCGGTGCTGCTGGAACGTAATTCACTTGGCAGCGGGCAAAGTATTGCGTCACAAGGCATGATTCATGGGGGCATGAAATACACACTAGGTGGATCTCTCACCAAAGCCTCCGAATCCATCGCCGACATGCCGCAGCACTGGCAAAACTGTTTGGCAGGTATTGGTGATGTCGATATTCGTGGCACTGCATTGTTATCTGATGCTTATTATTTATGGCCACG
>CAIMTR010000182.1 GCA_903844415.1 uncultured Gammaproteobacteria bacterium | reverse complement strand
TTATATGCGTACTATTCGCAGCATTTCCCATGCTCGAATGATTGTATTGTGGGAGAAGCGGTGAACGAGTTTCTTATTACTCCAGTTGCAGAAGCCTATCTTCGGGCGCAAGTGATTAAAGATATTGAACTGATTGCAACTACAGTTGATAATGCAGATTTTGAACAAGGCTTTTTGAAGGCTAAGGCTTTGGCGATAACTGCTGCGAAAGGAAAAGTATGAGCGACGATACAAATGTATTTTTATACAAGTTATTAAGTGGCGCTCTTAACGCCCAAGATAGCGGGCGCGATAGGTCAAAGCAGATTGAGATTGGTCCATCACAAATTGGTGGATGTCGCCGTCAGGTGTATTACCAACTTATTGATGCACCAAAAACACATGAGCCAGATAAGTTAAGCAGCATGATGGGTACTGCTATACACGCAATGATTGCTGAAGCAATTAAACGTGATGATCCGTTTGGCGATAACTTCCTTATCGAACAAGAGATGGATGCTTTTGGAATTCCAGCTCATACAGATTTATACATTAAAGACCGGCAGTTAGTTGTGGATTGGAAAACAACTACTAAGGCTGGCCTTCGATACTTTCCAAGTGAGCAACAAATTATGCAGGTGCAGTTGTATGCACATATGCTCAAGGCTAATGGTGAAAATCCTAAAGAGGTTTCACTTGTGACCATTGCTCGTGACGGCAAGATGGAACACATACAGGTTCACTCTGAAGCCTACGACCCAGCCAAAGCTGAGTCGGGATTGTTATGGTTGGAAGAAGTTAAAGTAGCAGCAACTAAAGGGGAGATACCCGCACCAGAAAAGCCTAAGCATTTTTGTTTTGCATCATGTTCCTGGTATGACGCAACGGGAGAGGTCGGATGTCTTTCTTTGCGTCGGGGATAGATTGGACTAACGCGGCGTGTGCCGGTATGGATGTAGAGGATTTTTACTACACCGAAACTAAGCGCATACCACGAACCGAAAAGATTGAAGCTGATAATAAAGTTCGCCCAGTTTGTATGAGTTGTCCTTTGTGGCAACAGTGTCTAACGTGGGGATTTCGTAATGAAGATTACGGGGTATGGGGAGGACTCAGTGCAATGGAACGTGATTCATTTCGCTATGGCAATCTTCACGAAGTCAAACGCGAAGTATTGTGGGCGTTGGTTGAGTATGGAATCATGGAAGAACACATAAAGGCACTCATGTGATAGATGATTTTGGTAAGTTCTGGAATGTTTATCCGCGCAAGATAAGCGTGGTTAGCACGAGGGGTGCTTGGGCGGTGGCTATTACAAAGGCTGCCGCCCAAGTAATAATTGATGCGGCAGAAAAGTTTGCATCTGATCCCAACCGTGAACCAACTTTTACCCCCAGCCCTACCAAATGGCTTGATGGGGAACGATGGATGGACTCACCAAGCCCACCCCGCAAATTGACCCCTGACGAGGCTTTAGAGCGTAGTAACCGCCTATCCAAGGAAAGGGATGAAACTGAGCGCAAAAGGTCAGCAGAGGTCGCTATAGAGGCGCAAAGGGCTAAGGAAAGAGCCGTGCCTATGCCGGACTCATTAAAGAAAGAACTGCTTGAATTATGGTCGAAAAGCGCGTACCATAAACCGTAATGCTTACGCATAAGGAGTGACTATGACCACAGTTACGATTGATCCTACAAAGTTACAATTTGGCGACCCCGTAATTATCGACAATGATATGGGGACAGTTAAAGTTGTTGATGGTCCTGACCAAAATGGGACATTTGATATTTATTTAGACAACCCCGCCGGTGGGTGTCACAAAATTGTACAAAATTCCGTACAACTTATTGTGAATGTATGAGCAAGTCCAAGCAAAAAGGAACCAGTGCTGAGTCTGCATTTGTAAAGTCTGAAGTTGTACTTGAGACTTTCCCTAACGTCGAACGCCGCGCACTTGCTGGCATCAATGACATGGGCGATGTATCAGGCATGGTTGGACTTGCCATCGAAATTAAAAACCACAAAACCTATAAGTTTCCTGAATGGATTAAAGAAACTGAAGTTGAACGGATCAACGCTAAAGCTGACTATGGAATCTTAGTAGTCAAACCTAACGGCGTTGGCTTAGGTTCAGTTCAGGACTGGTGGGCAGTCATGCCAGTAGGCGCGATGATAAACCTTTTACGCGACGCGGGATATGGTGAGCCAAAGGTTATTGACAAAGATAAAAGCGAGGAATAGATTACGCAGTAACAGGGAGCGAACGACTCCCAAAAGAAAAGGTGAACGGACATGGCTTCAATCAATCAGCACGTTAGTAGAACAGAACTAACAGTAACGATTTCTAAACTTTGGGAAGATGCAACCAGTGATACTTGCAGCTTAGTTCTCAAAGGCGACGGATCAGAAATAACTATTTTCTTAAATAAAAAACAAATAGAAGAAATTGCTGGAAAGACAATGGCATTTCTTATGCCGGAACTTGTATCAAAATGACAATGCAACCACAAGAATATAAAGCTAACTCAGTTCTTAA
>CAIMTR010000181.1 GCA_903844415.1 uncultured Gammaproteobacteria bacterium | reverse complement strand
TTCATCGTCATGCCGAGGTGGATGGAATTGGTCCGGTCATGTTCAGCATGGCCAATATGGTCAAACCAGGTACCTTTAATCTGGCGGGCATGGATACTTTCACAACACCTGGGATCAGTTTATTTCTGCAACTTCCCAACAGTCTTGGCAATAAGGAAAGTTTCGAAATAATGCTGGCTGCTGCTGCCTCCATTAAGGTGGCGCTAGATGGCGAATTTAAAGATGAAAATCGCAGTGTGTTTACCCGTCAGACGGTAGAGCATTGCCGTCAACGTATTCAGGATTTTGAACTCGCCGTGCTTAAACATAAGTAAGTACCGCAATCTGGACGGCTTGATATGGCTCTTCTTGTCGAATACAACGTTGTCAATTTGACAGAAAGAGTACAACTCCTTCGCCAACAGATTGAACACCACAACCGCCTCTACCATCAACTCGATTCGCCAGAAATTCCTGATCAGGAATACGACAAGCTCTTTGAACAGTTATTAGAGCTAGAAAAAGAACATCCGCAACTAATTACTTCTGACTCTCCCACACAACGGGTTGGCAGTTTCCCTGCTGTTGGTTTTTTACAGGTAGTCCATGTGCTGCCCATGCTTTCATTGGACAAAGTGTTTGCTAAAGATGACTTGATGCGCTTTGAGGATCGCTGTCTAAAACGCTTGCCACAAGTGCAACACTTACATTTCAGTTGCGAACCTAAAATTGATGGAGTGGCAGTAAGTCTTCTTTATGAAAATGGTGTTTTGGTAAGAGGAGCAACAAGAGGTGATGGTAGTAGCGGCGAAGACATCACCCACAATGTAAAAACAATTAGGAACATCCCCTTACGTTTACATGGCGACAACATCCCTTCTTCTCTAGAAGTGCGGGGTGAAGTTTTTATGAGTAAATCCGGTTTTGCTGCGATGAATGCACAGGCATTAGCAAACTCTGAGCGCACTTTTATCAATCCTCGCAATGCAGCCGCTGGTTCTTTACGCCAGTTGGATTCTCGTATAACAGCAACTAGACCACTTGCGATGTACTGCTATAGCGTAGGGGAGGTGGTAGGAGGAATTTTGCCGGTATCACTGGATGCTGTGTTCAAACAACTTTCAGCCTGGGGGCTGCCTGTTAATTCTTTACAGAAATGTGTTGTTGGAATTCTTGCTTGTAATAACTATTGCGAAGCAGTGTTGGCGCAACGTAATTCTTTGGACTACGAAATTGACGGTGTCGTTGTAAAAATTGACAGTTTAGTCCAACAGACCGAATTAGGGTTGAATGCTCGTACACCCCGTTGGGCTATGGCTTATAAATTTCCAGCGGAGGAAGTTGTTACTCGATTACTAGATGTCGAGTTTCAGGTTGGACGAACTGGCACCATTACACCGGTTGCCAGGTTGGAGCCTGTGTTTGTGGGCGGTGTCACTGTTAGTAATGCCACCTTACATAACATGGACGAAATTGCGCGGCTGGGAATTAGGATAGGAGACAAGGTAATTGTCAGACGGGCAGGTGATGTAATACCAAAGATTGTAAAAGTAGTCACTGATGATGTGGTAGAAATAACTAATGAAAATCATGTTACTACAGCCAGTGACTATAGAGTTATTGTTGCCCCTGCTGTTTGTCCAGTGTGTCAGTCTCCAGTGGTCAAAGAAGATGGTGAAGTGCTACAGCGTTGTACGGGAACCTTGATCTGCCGAGCCCAACTTATCGGAGTGCTGTTGCATTTTGCATCGCGGGCCGCTATGGACATCGAAGGCCTAGGCAGCAAATTGGTAGAGCAACTGGTATCGCGCAAATTGGTGAGCAATATTGCCGATTTGTACTTTCTAGATTTTGCCACTTTGCAAAATCTAGAGAGACTAGGTGCTAAATCAGCACAAAACGTACTTGATGCTATCGATGCCAGCAAAAAAGTTACCTTGGCTCGTTTCCTGTTTGCACTTGGTATCCGCGATGTGGGTGAGGCCACGGCATTAAATCTTGCTGTACATTTTGGTTCTTTAGCGGCGGTGATGACAGTAACAAAGCAGAGTTTATTGGCAATTCAAGATGTAGGGCCAATCGTGGCAAGTCATATTGTAGAATTTTTTGGCTTGCCAAGTAATCAGGTACTGATTAAGCGTTTACTTTTGGCAG
>CAIMTR010000180.1 GCA_903844415.1 uncultured Gammaproteobacteria bacterium | reverse complement strand
CTTATGTGTGACGTTGATGCAGAAGCGGTTGTGGCCGCATCTGATGCGCCATCGATTTATGACATTCCAAAAGTTTTACATAAAGAGGGATTAGACGCATTTGTAGTCCGTCGCCTGGGTATGCCATTCCGCGATGTTGACTGGAGTGATTGGGATCAATTATTAGATCGGGTCCATAAACCAACTACTGAAATATCAGTTGCCCTTGTAGGAAAATATGTGGATCTTCCGGATGCCTACCTTTCAGTTACTGAAGCTCTGCGTGCCGGAGGTTTTGCAAACTCTGCAAAAGTAAATATTAAATGGGTACCAAGTGATGATTGCGAAAGTGAGGCTGGAGCCAAATCTGCCCTTGCTGGAATTGATGCGATCTGCGTACCTGGCGGTTTTGGGGTTCGCGGAATTGAAGGAAAAGTCGGCGCATTAAAATTTGCCCGTGAAAATAAAATTCCGACTTTAGGATTATGTCTTGGTTTGCAATGCATGGTGATTGAAGGTGCTCGAAATCTAGCGGGCATCAAAGATGCCAACTCTGCAGAGTTCGCACCGGATACAAAAGATCCAGTGATCGCAACGATGGCATCTCAAGAGGCGGTATTGCGCGGTGAACAGGACATGGGCGGCACCATGAGATTGGGTTTATATGCTGCATCCCTTCAAGATGGATCAATAGTTCAAAATTTGTATAAATTAAATTCAGTTGAAGAGCGGCATCGGCACCGTTATGAAGTTAATAACTCTTATCGTCCAAAATTAGAAGCAGCAGGATTAGTTTTCTCCGGCACTTCCCCCGATGGAAATTTAGTTGAATTTGTGGAGCTGCCAGAAAGTGTGCACCCTTTCTATGTGGGAACTCAGGCACACCCTGAATTTAAGAGCAGACCAACTCGCCCGCACCCACTCTTCGTTGGCTTAGTTAAAGCAGCACTCGCTGCAAAAACAAGTAAAGCTAAATAAAACTAGTAATTTAGTTCTACCCTTTACCAATGTCACCGATGTCTTCAATGTCAGCCTCATCTTCAAGTGAGAGTTTGGATATCACTCTTTACTTAGATCATCTTCAGGTCGAAAGAGGGTTATCGCAAAACACCTTGAACGCTTATGCTCGAGATTTAGGACGATACTTAGAGTTCATCAACTCCAGATCAAAGGATTTCACCCAAGTAAATGAAATTGATTTAGCCGATTTTTTGACTTATTTAAGAAATGGAAACTCCGAGCATGCAATTCTCTCGGCTACATCCGCCGCACGCACCCTTATCGCGGTTCGCGGATTTCATAAATTTACCTCCCGTGAAAATGGGGGATTAGATCCAGCTCAATCTGTTAAACCGCCAACCCCTGGCCGAAGATTGCCAAAGGCCTTATCCGTTAACCAAATTGAATTGATTATTGCCAGCACTGGAGATGGAAGTACTGCTAAAAGTTTACGAGATTGTGCATTAGTAGAACTTTTATACAGCACTGGTGCGCGGATAAGTGAATTAATTGATTTAGATAGAAATGATGTAAAAGATCCGATCACTTCATTGCGATTATTAGGTAAAGGCGGGAAAGAACGGATAGTTCCGGTCGGTAAATATGCAGTAGATGCGATGGAGAAGTATTTGGTACGGGCAAGACCGGCACTGATAGCTGGTGGAAATGAAAGAGCCCTGTTTTTAAATCTGCGCGGCACCCGGCTAAGTCGACAGAGTGCTTGGGAGATCATCCGAACCGCTGCAAAAAATGCTGGCATCGAAGTTGAAATTAGTCCGCACACAATGCGCCACTCATTCGCCACTCATTTACTCGATGGTGG
>CAIMTR010000179.1 GCA_903844415.1 uncultured Gammaproteobacteria bacterium | reverse complement strand
GTTCATGATGGTGAACCTGCAGTAATGGATCACAAGCAGACCAACAAGCCCAAGAAAGCAGAATGGGTAGAAGATTATTATCTGCAACTTATGGCCTATATATTAGCACATAATGAAGTCTACAGCACAGACATTCGTAAGGGTGTTATCTTTATGTGCAGTCGTGCTTTTGAATATCAACAGTTTACACTGGAACCCAAAGACTTCAACAAGTGGCAGGATGCTTGGCTTACAAAGGTAGAGGACTACTATAGCCTAGGAAGATAAATACTCTAACAAGGGTATGCATCTATGGCTGTCGTACAAATATCGAAAATACAGGTCCGCAGAGGACAAAAAAACTCCAGCAGTGGCGTGCCGCAACTTAGCTCTGCTGAATTTGCATGGGCAGTGGATTCTCAAGAACTATTCATAGGCAATGGCAGTGTTCTAGAAGGTGCACCGTATGTAGGCAATACCAAAATACTCACTGAACATGACAATATTTTGGAACTGGCCTCCAGCTATCAGTTTGCCAGTGATGACACCTCAATTAGTCTCAGCATATCAAGAAGCCTACAGAACAAATTAGACGAAACAGTTAGTGTAGCAGATTTTGGTGCTGTGGGAGATGGCAGCACAGACTGCGTGGCAGCATTCGAAACTGCGTTCACAGAACTATTTAGAAACGCCAACGACATTTATAAAAAAACACTGTTGATACCCAACGGCGAATATCTTTTTACTAGTGACTTTGCTGTGCCCAGCGGAGTAATTCTCCGTGGAGAAACTCAACAAGGTGCTGTGTTGAATATTGGAAATAACAACATACGATTTGTGACTAGTCAAGGTCTTGATCTGGGAGATTTCAACAGCACTAACCGACCTACTAACATTCAGTTTAGTAACTTTACTATCAAACGCACCACCGGGCAGTTAACATTATCTGGTGTAGCAGACAGTGAATTTAATGCTGTGAAATTTCTTGGAGTATATAATCTAGGAGACAGCACAACTATAGCAACTGCACCAGCAGCTGTGTTTTGGCAAAATAGCCTAGTAGGCACAAGAACTACGAATGTGACTTTTGAAAAATGCGTGTTTCAAGAAAACGCAATATCTATAAAATGTCTACAAAACACAGTGTTCGATACCAGTATACGATTTCAAGACTGTGAATTTTTTGTCAACAACACAGCGATTTATGTTGAAGGCGTGACCTCACAAGGCATTCGGTGGCAGATCAATGACTGTGAATTTGAAGAAATTGCTAATCAAGCATTCAGATCCACTGCTGGTCAAGGCACATTAATACAGAGAGCAAAATTTTCCAATGTCGGTAACGGACTAGGTAACAGTGCTAACCCCAACGACTACATGGTTTATTTTGGCGAGAAGATAGGAAATGTATTAGTAGATTGTTCAAGTGATCGACAGCAGGCCGCCACCGTTGGTGCCTCCACAGCAGCATTCTCAGAAGCATACAACAGCGCAGGAGTAACGTTTGTCGATAAAAATTATGCCCTGGTATATTTGTCTGATAGTTTCTCACCTCTAGTAGCACTTTCTGCGCAGAATAAATTCACTGAGATCAATTATTGTTTGAAACTAGGGGAACACACCAGATACGGCAAACTAGTTATTACTATCGGTGACGATCTCAGTCCTGCTAGTCACGGCAGTGATGTTTCAATCACAGATAGTTTTACATATTCACCTAATACACTTATATCACCAGGAGGAAGCACAATGAGTAATTTTGAATTCAGCGTGTCTAAGAGCAGCAACACAGTCTTAGACGATTCAACGGCAGCGGTAATCGATACCGTGATGTTGACTTATAAAAATCCTCTTGCCACCGGTATCGCCGGGTCCATATCATATGATATGGCCTACGGTGTTTGATGAGTATGGAACCAAAAGACTAGCGGTTTGGAGACAGTTTAGAGAAAGCTTAGAAACAAGTCCAACCCCATTGGAAGATGTTGCTGAACTGTGGTGCCGTGCACCTTTTGTAAGTCCATATTTAGATCCACAACTCCCCACAGAATGGCCCGATCCATGGCATCTCATGCTGGATCTCAGGCTAGATGATCTTGCATTGGTGCTAGGAATGCTGTATACTATTAAATTAACACAGCGGTTTATTGATACCAAATGCGAGATACATATGTCTATGTGCCCACAAAAGAAACAACGCCAATACATGTTAGTAGTCGGCAACGAACAGGTTCTTAACCTTGAATATGGCACAGTAGTAAGCGCAGAACAACTCAAAGACTTTGATACCAAGACAATATACGCAGTTAGCAAATTGCAATAAATACCCCACAATAAAACAGAGAACGATAAATGACAAGCATCACAGTTATTAAAAGAAACGGCAATAAAGAGCCGCTGGCAGTAGAAAAATGGCAGGCGCAGGTAGCGAAAGTTTGTCAAGGCATTGCTGACGTTAGTCAGTCAATGATAGAGATCAAAGCCCAACCTCATTTCTATGACAACATCACCACAGAAGAGATAGATGGTCTCACCCTAAGAGCCATAGTGGATCTAATTGATGTTGAATCAAATCCGGATGTTGGTAATACCAATTATCAATTTGTAGCAGGCAAACAAAGACTCAGCATGTTGAGGAAGGATGTTTAT
>CAIMTR010000178.1 GCA_903844415.1 uncultured Gammaproteobacteria bacterium | reverse complement strand
CCTTTTGCTAGTGTGTACTTATCATTGCAAAACAAGAAAAAAGCAGGATAGTCGCCTGCAAGGCTTTCATGGCATTATGGGCAACCGTGCTATCTAAAATATAACACTAATCAACAGCGGAGACTGCCAACCATGAAACTTTCGTCAGCGATGTTGTCTTTGTTAATCATTGGTTGTTTAGCAATTAGCAATGGCTGCAGTGATTCTACAGATACCAGCACCGCGCTAATCGACCCAGTCGACAATGCCCGCATAACAGCCATGCGTACTCAATTAAAAACCCTAAAACTAGAGGCTCAGCGTGTCTTTGATTCCAACTCGATCAAACGTTTGCAGCGTGCCTACGGTTATTATGTTGAAGAAGCTTTGTGGGATGAAGTCGTCAATCTTTTTGCAGATAACGCTACTTTAGAGATGGCTAGGGATGGTGTTTACATAGGCAAGGATCGTATTCGTGCTTATTTTTATGCGCTCAATGACGGTCAGCAGGGTTTACATACAGGTCAACTTAATGAGCAGTTGCAACTGATGCCTGTGGTGACACTGAGTGCAGATGGTTTGACCGCAAAAGCACGCTGGCGCAATCTTATGTTACGTGGCCAGTTGGGTGAAAATGCTTATTGGGGCGAAGGTCCGTTTGAAAACGAGTATGTAAAAGAAAATGGCATATGGAAATTCAGCAAGGTGCGTTGGCAACAAGCAGTTTTGGTGTCTTATGCAGGAGGTTGGGCAAAAAATAAAGATGCCAACAATGGTATCTGGGTGTCCGATACTTTGCCCGCAGATGCGCCTCCTACTGATGATCACGGTGCTTGGCCCCAAACTTATTTGCCGCCTTTCTCCTTTGCCAATCCAGTGGGAACCTATTTACCCGCTGCAGCGTTAAATGTCGAGCCTGCAACCACAACTGTTGGAGCAACTACAGGAGCACCGCAATAATGCATATTGCAAACTTCACTGCTTTAATCACGCGCCTGCCCTTAATCGTTGTTACTGTTTTTCTGACACTAGTGCATGCGTCTGTATTAGCGCAGCAACCATCACCAGAATTAGAACAAATGGCTGCAGAAATAGCGCAGTTGCAAGCCGATATTGCCAACATGGAAGCGGAAAACACCATTGAAAATCTACAAGGGATTTTTGGTTTTTACATCGACAAGAATCAGTGGTCACAAGCTGCAGACTTATTTGCTGATGACGGCACTGTTGAAATCAGTGGTGAAGGTGTTTATGTGGGAAAAGCGCACATAACGCAGTATTTCGAGAGTAAAGGCAGTGCGGGTCCGCAACCAGGAATACTAAATGAGCACATGCAATTACAACCCGTTATTACGGTGTATACCGGTGGCACCGCCAAAGGCCGCTGGCATCATTTTTCCCAGGAGGCAGTAGCCGGCGTCAGTCATCATTGGGGCACGGGTATTTATGAAAATGAATATGTATTGCAGAATGGTGTTTGGAAAATCAGCAAGCTCCATCTGTATTCCTCGATGCGCACACCGTATGACGCTGGTTGGGGTGTTACTGCTTTACCAGTCACCACACCTAGTGCAACCTTACCACCTGATCTGCCGCCCACCATTGTCTATGAAAATTATCCAGCCGTTTTCGTGCCGCCTTTCCATTATGAAAATCCTGTCACCGGTGCTGTGACCTCAACAGACATAGCTACAGAAACTCAGCAGTTCAATACTCTGGATGCCATGGAACTGGCATTAGTAAATGCGCAAACACGTGTAGGCCTGTTAACGGATGCCGATGCAGTAGAACGATTGCATACCATCTATGGCTATTACCTGGCTCACAACCAGTGGGATGAACTGGCTGGTATTTTTACTGAAGATGGCAGTATCGAAATTGCGCTGCGGGGAATTTACTTGGGCCGTGCCGGGGTGCGACGCAATTTGGATTTATATGGTGTCCAAAGTGAACTTGAAGGCACGTTACACAACCATATGCAATATCAGCCGGTAATTCATATAGCCGCCGATGGCCAAAGCGCCTTGATGCGTTCAAGAGCTTTCAGCATGATGGGAAATTACGAAGGTGTGGGGCGCTGGATGGGCGGCATCTATGAGAATAAATTTGTGAAACGCGATGGCATATGGCAAATAGAAAAGGACCAGGTCATCAACACTTATTTTGCAGTTTACGATGAAGGCTGGAAAGATCTTGCACTACGTCCCGCACCAGGAATTAATGCTGCCAATCCGCCCGATGCGCCACCCAGTGTATATTTTGAAATGTATCCAAGTGCGTATTTACCGGCCTATCACTACAAAAATCCGGTAACAGGATTATAAAATGCAGGGCACATCACGGCATACCGTGTTGTGCCCGCTGCTATTACTGGGCTGGCATTATGCGCAACACCGCACCGTCTTTTTCTTCTGTTGCTACATAAATAAATCCATCCGGTCCTTGTCTCACATCGCGAATACGCTGGTGTAGATCAACCAGCAGACTTTCGCGGCGTAGTTCTTCCATGTTTTCATTTAGCACTATGCGTTCTACATGGCCGGTGCCGGGTACTTCTCCCATACGCAAGCCGCCCACAAACAAACCGCCGGTCCATTGGCGCATGACATCACTAGTATAAAAAGTCATACCCGATACAGCGATAGCTGGCATCCAGTACACCACGGGTGGTTCAAAACCAACATGGTTGGGGCCATCACCTTGCCAGGGGCCGGTGTAATTTCGACCTAAACTTACGATGGGCCAACCGTAATTGGCACCTGCTTTTAGGATGTTGATTTCGTCGCCGCCATTAGGACCATTTTCGTTTTGCCACATAACCCCTGTGCCCGGATGCAGCGCCAACCCTAGCGAATTGCGATGACCGTAGGTGTACACATCTTTGCGAGCATTAGGCGTGTTAACAAAGGGATTGTCAGTGGGGATGCTGCCATCGTCGTTGATACGCATAACCTTGCCACCGGCAGTGTTAAGGTCTTGCGGATCGTTGCCACTGGTGGTGATGAATAAGCTGCCATCATTGCCAAAGGCTAAACGGGTAGCGCCATTGACGGTTGCTTCGCCGCCCCAGATATCTTTGAAATCTACCAAGGTTGTGCCTGTCCAACGGCCTCTGCCAATTGCTACACCATGTTCATCATTAGGCAAGGGTTTGGTGTAGGCCAAATAAATCATTTGGTTATTAGCAAAATCTGGATGCAGGGCGATGTCGAGATAGCCATGCACAGTTGCTGGCGCACCCGATTCGCCGCGGAAAACTGAAGGTGGGCCACCCATAATTTCGGTGGTGGTGCCATTTTTCAGCAGATGAATTTTGCCGGGACGCGACACTACCAAAATACCTCCATCAGGCAGAAAGGTAAGTGCCATGGGTAATTCGATGCCACGTGCGACAACTTCAACCTTGATGTTCAACCCTTCGGCGGTTGCGTAGGTCCAGGGTCCGGCACCCAATTTCTGGCCGGCTATACCTGTGGGGGCAACCGGAATGCCGCCGTTAAAGGCAACACTTTGCTGAGCCATAACAGCTGTAGAAATAAAACAGCCTAAAAATAACGGCATGGTGAACATGCGTGTGGTTTTGATGTTGAACAGTCTATTTTTAATCATGGTGCCCCCTTTATTGTGCAAAACGTGGTTTGTATGTTTTTGTTTTGGATAAAAAAGCTGGGTTGATTACACCACTTATGGCGCTAGATGGGAACTTGCAGCAGGGGGTCAAGGTGTTTTACATGGCTCAGGAGCACGCGTGGACGCTTCCATTTGGCTCTCATCGGCTTCCTTGCCGATGAGGTCTCCTGAGCCATGTAGGTCATCATGCCATGGTCAGTCCATTGCCATGCTCGAATCCAAATTTATTGGCGTGTAAACTCCAGTACTTAAAGGTTGAGTACGCCTTACCACTGCGCGTGTTAACCAAAAATTCCGATTTGGTGAGGTATGAAAAAGGTGGTTATTAATTCTTCATTACATGCAGCGCTGGAACTCTTTATTGCTAAAGAAAAACTGCCTTCTACTTATTTAGACACTGTAGAACAGTGGTTTTTACCCTTGGCAGAACAAATTCTGCATAAAGTGTCACGCAGCAACCAAGCGTTGCTAGTAGGTGTCAGTGGCTGTCAGGGCAGTGGCAAGTCAACCTTGGCCGAGTTGTTGGTGATGTTGCTCAAAGAATTAATGGGGCTCAATTGCATTAATTTATCGATAGATGACTTTTATCTTACTTATGCCGAGCGTCAAACTCTGGCGCGGACGGTGCATCCGCTCTTGGCGACCCGAGGTGTGCCGGGCACACACGATATTGAGCTGGCCATCTCTACCATTAATAAATTGCGCGCAAGTGGTCATGTCAACATTCCACGTTTTAATAAAGCAATTGACGATCGTTTACCAGTAGCAGATTGGCAACGCAAACAAGCACCGGTGGACGTCATTGTGCTGGAAGGGTGGTGTCTGGCTGTGCCAGCGCAGTCTGAGCAGGAGTTGTTGCCGGCGCTTAATGTGCTCGAACAGCAGGAAGACCCTACTGGCATTTGGCGCAACCATGTCAATGAACAAATCCGCACGGTATATACGCCGTTTTACAACATGATCGACTACTTGATAATGCTCAAGGCTCCGGACTTTGCCAAGGTGTTTGAGTGGCGCCAAAATCAGGAAAATAAACTCGCAGCCTTGCAAGCAGCAGGGCAAAAAAATCGGGTGATGAACAAGGAGCAACTAATACGGTTTATTCATCATTACGAACGGGTAACCCGCCATGGTTTAAAAATATTGCCCCAGCGGGCAGATGTGGTATTCGAATTAACAGATGCACAGACGATTAACGGTAGATTAACTGGGTGAGCGCAGATGCTTGGTTTTAAAAAGTCTGACATCACCCATACAAGGCATTCTTATTTGCTGTTTTATGTAAGAAATATGGAACATTTAATTGCATTAGTGCTTGACGGTATTTTTGCACACAAGCAGATGTTACTGTCTGATAAGCATTTTATATTATGAAATGCCCAAAAAAAATAACGCTACTAAACAAATGCAGACTGCGGCTCTTAACTGAAAAAGGGGGATATGTAATGTATGCAACTAGGAACAAAAAAATAAAAGTAGGTCGTGTTTTTCCAAGTTCGGCGCTAACCGCTGTAATTGCTAGCATAACGGCTAGCACAGTGATGGCGGCGCAGCTTGAAGAGATAACCGTTACTGGCTCGCGTATCCAACGCGATGTGGGCTTCGAGTCCGCTGCGCCAATCACGGCGCTGTTGTCGGCAGAGCTAACTTTGTTTGAACCCGGCTTGGGTGTTTCTCAACAATTGGCTAATTTGCCCCAGTTTTTCAACAACGTCAGCTCCGATGATATTGCCGGTCGGGTCGGGGGCGATGTTGGTCAGAGCCAGCTCAACATGCGCGGCATGGGCGGCGAGCGCACCTTGGTACTGCTGGATGGTATGCGCGTAGTGCCTTCCGACAGTCGCAGTTCAGTGTCAGTCGATTATCTCCCTAGTCCGCTAATTCAGCGCACCGATATCGTCACTGGCGGCGCGTCTGCGGCCTATGGTTCCGGCGCCCTGACAGGCGTGACTAATTTTGTTATCAACCGTCAGTTTACCGGTCTCAAGATCACTGCCCGCGGTGGTATCAACGAATTTAACGGTGATGGTCAGAACACACGCTTTACTGCGGCCTGGGGTCGTGACTTTTTAGAGGGCGACCGGCTTCATTTGGTAGGATCACTAGAGATTAGAAATAACCGTGAATTCCGTCGGGCTAGGCCCGATGCGTTTGAATTGGACTGGGATAAATTTTCAGGCTATGTGACCAACCCCGCATGGGTGGCATGGCGAGCAGCTACCCCGGCCAGTGTACTGGCAAGCGCGGCCCCTGTGCCGTTGCGGCTTTCTGCACAGGGTATAACCTCCACCTCATGGACCGCGACCGGCCTCATCCGTCAGGCCGGATTCTCCTTAGACCGTTACTCGTTCACCGAAGCCGGTACTGGTGTTCAGCCGTTCCAGACCCAGAACTGCGATCTCGTTTCTCTACCCAGCGCCTCAGG
>CAIMTR010000177.1 GCA_903844415.1 uncultured Gammaproteobacteria bacterium | reverse complement strand
TGTTCAGAACCTTCTGAATAATGAGCCGATTCTTACCCCCGGCACCGGCGTAGGGCGTACCGGTACAGGTACTGGTGTGAACAGCGGCTTGTATGACGTGCTTGGTCGTCGTTACACCATCGGTGTGAACTACGAGTTCTAAAACTAATAGTCAAAACTAATAGTCAGATAGTTTTACTTTTGTAGAAGAAACAGCGGGCAGCTTACATAAGCTGCCCGTTTTTTTTGGGATCTTTGCGTGTTCGAAACCGCCAAGTTTCCTGCTTATGCGCAGCCTTGGGTGCAAATTATAGTTTTGATCTCAGCAATGGTGCCCAGCTGACGGCGTCGGCCAATTATGGCTGGATGGGGAAATACGCCCGCGATGCGGCTTATCAACGTACATCCATCGATGCTAAAGGTAATCCCATTTTGGAGCCTGCGTATGGCATTCTTAATTCCCGACTGGTATATGCACCCAATGTCGGTGATTGGAGCGTCACCTTATGGGGCAGTAACCTGACCGATGTACTCTATATAAACGGTGGTTTCGATACCCGCAACGTATGGGGCTTTGACTTTTCTGTGGTGGGCCGGGCTCGTGAAGTGGGGCTTAGCTTAGATATGCAGTTCTAAGTAATTCGCTCATGAGCGGCCGGAGTAACCTTAGTTTTACTCTAACCCCGCATTACTCAAATAAAAAACCCCGCTACTTTGCAGTGGCGGGGTTTAGTTTGTAACGATCTACTCTTGCTGAGAGATTGCTAATCTAACTACAGATTACACATTCTACACAGACTAAAAGCCCCAGTTCACACCCAGTCGATAGATGCGACCGCGGGTTTCATAGATGCTGCTGGTAGTAGTAGTTTGTGCGCCGTGACGCAGTGGATCTTCTTCGTCGAACAAGTTCAACACGGATACCGTCGCATCAGCTTTGCCATCAGCAAAGTTGTAACCGTACAACACATCAACCGTTTGGAAATCTTCTTGCGCAGTCAGGTTGTTGTTGGCGGTAGGTGCGTCGTTGATCAGTTTGGAGGTGTATCGCCAAGTGGCACGGGCCAGATGACTGCCCCTTTTCCAGCCTAATTGTGCGTTACCACGCCATTCCGGATTAGGCACACCACCGATCATGGCGCTGTTATAGAAACCTACACCATCAACAGTCTTACCTGCGGTTTCCATTTCGTAGGTGCCAGTCCAGGTACCGAGAAGTTTTGCATTCCATGCGCCACCAAGAGCTTCGAAGTCATAACTAAACACGAAGTCCAAGCCAGCGGTATTCTGGAAAGCTTGATTAATATAGGTGGTTTTGAACAACTGCACGTCGAAACCAGACATACAACCGGCTGGTCTTGGCACCGACAATACGCCGGACCAACGGCCAGTGACTTCACACACTTCATTGGGCGCACCTTCGCGCAGAATGATACGTGGATCGGTGATGAAACCGTCCGCGCGGTCCAGCAACAGAATAGCTTGTGAACCTTCCTGGGTAATCAGATCCTTGAATTTGATGTCCCAGTAGTTCAGTTCGGCAGTGAATTGCTCGGTGATATCCCAGGTCATACCCACGGTCCAGTTGTTGGAGGTTTCGGGTTTGAGATTGGTGTTGCCGAGCAACAGACCACGGGCATTGATGGTATCGCCACCGATTGGATCAGTGCTGGCACCGCCAGGTCCGATGCCGAACATCTGTATTTCGCCTGGTTGGCGGAACGAGTTGCCAGCCGAGGCGCGTAAGAACACACCTTCTTTGGGGGTCCACAACACGCCTATTTTGGGATTGGTAGACTGATCGGTGCCGGTATCTTCGTAACGTGCTGCCAGTTGCACTTCGATGGTTTCTGTGGGGTACATGACCAATTCGCTGAATACCGCGTCAGTGCTGCGTTTGCCACCAAAGTCGAGATAGGCAGTGGCACCGTTAAATGCCCAGTTGCCGATACCTTCGCTCATGTTGTCCCAGTCTTGGGAAAATGCTTGCTCACGACGGTGGATGCCCACGGCAACACCAGTGCTGCCTCCGGCCATATCCCACAAATTGCCGGTCACGACAAAATCGTAGGTCTTCAATTCACCTTTGTCGGTGGTGGTGCGCGGTCCAACAATCCATTTGGTGAGCGCGGGGTCGTTGTAGGTTTTATCACCAGGTTTGGCCAGCAGGTTGTTGGCAAAGGGATTCCAGAATTGACAATTACCAGTGCCGCGTAAGGTCAACGTTGGGTTGGTGAGGCGGGTTGCGCTGCAATTGGGGCCGCCGTAACCATCCAGTGAAGAGTTCAGCCGTGCTACCAAGGTGTCTGTGCTGTTAAAAATAGTATCGTTCCAAGAATCGGAGAACGATGCTTGCCAGTTCCAATCTTCGTTGATCGCACCCTTCAAACGCGCGGCAACACGGAAAGTGTCTTGCGAAGTGGTGTGAGTATTTGTGATGTCACCAGCAGGTGATAGCACACGACCACGGAAACGATAACCACCAACAGTTGCATCGGTTTTTGGATTAGGGAAAGTCGGATCAGAAGCAACCGCTGCCAGCGCACCGGGATTGTCGACTGGTACAAAACTAAAAGTAGTCACACCGGCCGGTGTAACGTAGCCGAACGGAACATCATAACGAGTGCGTGCAAAACCCACTTCGAATTCACCCGTGATAGTGTCGCTGAAGTCGTGTGTCAATACGGACAGACCCACCATGCGTTCAGACTTAGGCTGCATGTCGCGGTTAAGTGCGTTGAACAATAAACATTGCGTGCCGGTTGCATTCTTTTCGCCAGCAGCAAGGCCACCGCCAATCAGCGGGCTGCCACACAAGGGATCAGGTTTTGTTGCGGTCAGCGCACGTAAAGTGCCGTTGACGTTTTGCACCTGATAAGTAGCCGGGTTGCCAAAGCCAGAGGTCAAACCGAGCCGCAGACGTGCATCGTCATAACGATCTTCGACCAATAATTCTTCGGTGGTGGCGTAGTCCAAACCTGCCACAACACTGGAGGTTTCATTTCTGCCGCCAACGATGATGCCCAAATTAACATCGGGTTTGTTGCCAGGGGTGTCCTGGATTTTTTGGGTTTCTGCCCGTATTTCCAACCCTTCAAAATTGTTGCGGGTGATAAAATTGGCTACACCTGCTACGGCATCGCTGCCGTACAGTGCTGAGCCGCCATCAGTCAGCAGTTCGACCCGCTCGATCATGATAGAAGGCGCCAGATTATTGATGTCAACAAAACCAAAGCCGCCGTCACTGGTTTGCCGGCCACCGTTTAACAGTACTAAGGTAGCGCGTGGACCAAGACCGCGCAGGTTAATGGTGGCGGTGGGCGAGTTGCCACCGTTGATCCCGCCTTGCTGAGTGTTTACTGCCGAAGTGGAACCAATGCTTTGTGGCAGATTTTTGAAAATCTCTGCAATAGAGCCGCGTTGTTCCAGCTGCAGATCGGCGTTGCTCAGCACGGTGATTGGTTGTGGACGATCAGCTGGTCTTTCGATAAAAGAGCCAGTAACGGTGACTTCTTCGATGGCTTGACTTTGTGCTTGTACCTGAGTGGCAATAGAACTAAAACCACATAGCGCTATGGCTATGGCGAGTTTTTTGTTTTGAAAAATACGTGACTTTTGCATTAGTTTCCCCTGTTTTGGTGAAGTTGTAAGTGTGTTGATCCCATTGCTGGAGATTACTTACTTTTTTACATACAGTGTTAAAAACGGAAATGATTAACTTCCGCGGCGCGGACTATGAATTATTGAAGTTGTTGAAGCAACTTTTTAATACGTTATTCAAATAAAAATTACATTATTTTCATCTGTAGATAAAAAAGCTTTAATTAGAATGTTGATCTGGCGCTCTTGCCAATATTGCTCGCTAAAAAACTGGCCATCTGCTGTGTCTTTACAAACAGGAAATTTAATGAAATTACATGGGGTTCCGCTTAGTAACTATTTCAACATGGTTAAACATACTGTTCTTGAAAAAGGCATCGAGTGTGAGTTTGTGAACACACGACCGAGTCAGGAACCCGAATTTCTTGCCAAGAGTCCAATGGGCAAAGTACCGATGCTGGAAACTGAGCACGGATTTCTCACTGAAACCAATGTAATTCTCGATTTTTTGGAAGAATCATTTCCAGCCGTCAGGCTGCTGCCTACGACTACTTTTGGGCGTGCTAAAGTCAGGCAACTGATGAAGACCCAAGAACTTTATGTAGAAACGCCAGCACACGATTTAGTGGGTGCCATATTCAACCGTGAAATTCCAGCGCATGTAAAAGTATCCAGTCAGGTGAATGCACTTAAGGGACTGGCTGCGCTCGGACGCCTGGTCAACTTCAAGCCGTGGATTTGCGGTGCAGAGTTTAGTAGTGCCGACATCTTTGTATTTTATTCATTTACCCTGAGCAATCGCCTCACTCAACAGGTTTACGGTTGGGACATGCTGCAGGAAATACCGGGGCTGACCGCGTGGTATCAACGGTTTGCTGAACGCGAGATTACGCAGGCTATCGTAGCCGATAACAAGGCAGCAGCGGATGCCTTGGCGGCGCGTATGTCCTAACAGCTTGTTGCTTAACTACCTATAGAGATACCCTAGAGTGCATTGCCGCATAGTTTGCAAACAACAATTCTAATTTTTGCAGGTGCTCTTAATTACGTCGCCGCACAAAGTTACCATTGAGATGTTTAATGTCCGCACACCCGAGCAACTGCATGGTTCTGGTGATTTCAGTGCGCAAAATCGTCACGGCCCGTTCCACGCCTGCTTCGCCACCCGCGGCCAAGCCATATAAATAAGCGCGTCCTATCATGCAGGCATCGGCACCCAGTGCGAGTGCTTTGACCACATCACTGCCGCGCCGAATACCACCGTCCAGAATGATTTCGGTGCTGTCTCCCACGTCAGCCACAATTTCCTGCAATACTTCAATGGGTGCAGGCGCATGATCGAGTTGACGGCCACCGTGGTTGGAAATAATTACACCCGAAACGCCGCAAGCCACGGCTCGTTTGGCATCCGCTGCAGTCATGATGCCTTTTATCATGAATGGGCCGCCCCATTCCTGAATCATCCACGCCATGTCATCCCAGGTTACCGAGGGGTCGAGCTGAGAATTAGCATATTGGCCGAGTGCAGTGGCATCGTTTAGGCCAACCCCTGCCTTGTTAACAACATTCGCCAAGGTGATGCGCGGGTCGCAGAGGGTGTGCCACCACCATTGGGGGTGCAGTGCCATATCGACCAAAGAGGCCAGCGTAAAACGCGGCGGTATGGTCATGCCATTGCGTAAGTCGCGTTCACGCTGACCGAGCGTGGGAACATCGACTGTAAGGCACAAGCCTTTATAACCACTCGCTTTGCAGCGGGCGATAAATTCCTTCACAACACCGCGGTCTTTCCACACATATATTTGAAACCAATGGTCTCCTGCGGTGTGTGCACCAATGGTTTCAATGCTGTGTGTAGACATGGAAGAAAGTGCATAAACAGTTCCGGCAGCAGCAGCGACTGCGCTTACGGCCAGTTCACCTTGGTGGTGAAACAAACGGTTGGCACCCGTAGGGGAGAAAATTAGTGGCAAGGCTATCTCGAGTCCCTGAATGCGAGTACCGAGTTCGATACGACTGACATCAACCAGCGTGTGTGGTAACAGTTCATAACGGGAAAAACTGCTGCAATTACGCTGTAAGGTAATTTCGTCTTCCGCACCACCGTCGATGTAGTCAAACATTACCTTGGGAATTCGGCGCCGTGCTAGGCTACGCAAATCTGCAATGGTGTTGCATGTTTGCAATGCAGAACGGTTGTTCATGAGTGTTGCCAAGCTTTGCACTCCTTATATGTGGTGCAAAGATGTCGTCAAACACCATCTGCGGCGGAATTTTTCACTAATATTGTAGAGTTAAAAATCGAGAAATGAGAACAGGTTTCTGACTTCTATGAATCATATGTTTGAATTGTTAGTTGATAATGCCAGTTATTTTGGCGATGAGAGCAAACACGCCGCATGAGCACTGCGAATCCTACAGAACAGACTACACTTACACTGGGTAAAGAATGCCCACAAGTGGACTTTGATCCATTTTCAGATGCCATGCTCGACGATCCTTTTGCAGCATACGAACATTACCGGCAAATTGCGCCAGTGGTAAAACTCACCAAGTATGATTGTTATGCTGTGCTCGACTACCACGAGCTGAACATAATGCTTACCGATTGGGAAAATTTTTCGTCTGCCGCTGGGGTCGGTTTGATTAATTTTCATCATGAAAAACCGTGGCGTCCCAAGAGTATTATTCTGGAAGTAGATCCGCCGGATCATACAGTTAGTCGCCGCGTCCTAAATCGGGTGTTATCACGCCCGGCGATGGAAAAAATGCGCCAGAGCTTTGCGGCAGAGGCAAGTACTTTGATTACCGCATTGGTCGCCCGTAAAGAGTTTGACGGTATCAAGGATCTGGCGGAAGTTTATCCACTGAAAGTATTTCCCGATGCGGTGGGACTTAATGAACTTGGTCGGGAAAATCTGCTGGCTTACGGCACTTTGGCATTTAATGCGACTTGCCCACGGAATCACTTATTTGAGGCATCGCTGCAGGGCTCTGAATCTGTTATCGCCTGGATCATGAGTCAGTGTGAACGCCAAGCTCTTTCGCCAGATGGTTTGGGTGCACAAATTTTTACCGCAGTAGATCGGGGCGAGGTCACGGCAGTGGAAGCAGCGATGTTAGTACGTTCGCTGCTATCTGCAGGCGTTGATACTACAATCAATGGTCTCGGTAATGCCCTGTTATGTTTTGCACGATTTCCACAGCAATGGCGCTTGCTCAAGGAGCGGCCGGAACTGGTGCGTAGTGCAATCGACGAAATTTTGCGGTTTGAGGGGGCATTGATGAATTTTTTCCGTACCACCAGCCAGGCCGTAAACCTAGGGGGGTATCACATCCCCAAACATGAAAAAGTGTTGGTACCTTTTGCGGCGGGCAATCGTGACCCCAAACACTGGCCCGATGCCCATAAGTTTGATATCACGCGCGAAACCAAGGGCCATCTCGGTTTTGGCGGTGGTGTGCACATGTGTGTGGGGCAGATGGTGGCAAGGCTGGAAGTAGAGCTCATACTGTCTCAATTGTTACAGCAAGCCGATACCATTACACTGGCTGGCACACCAGTGCGTCGACTCAATAATGCCCTGCGTGGGCTGAGTAGTCTGCCGTTACGGATAGCTTAAACAAGGTAAATATGAAAACTCTCGACCAGGTATTGAAACAGGTAAGGACAACAGACTTGTCACCCGCTGGCAGCAAAACGAACAGCAAGCCCGGTACCAAAGCAGGCACAAAAAAAATGGTGCATGAATCTGAGTCCTTGTTGGAACAAACCGACTCTACCCTGCGCTCAGCCCGCAAAAATTCAGCAAGCAGTGGATCCAATCGCGATCATGTTGATGTCATCAACCAGATTTTCGCCGAATTTGAGCTGGCTTATCACAACCAGTTTCACAAAGCTTATGCGCAAGAAGGCAGCCTTAATCTGGCCAAGAAATATTGGCTCAATTGTCTGTCTGAATTTATACCTGAAGTAATTTTGCGGGCGGCCCGGCAAGTGGTTAAGTCGCAGGAGTATTTGCCCACAGTCTCCAGCATGATCAAGGCTTGCGAAAATACGCTGCCGCTGTTTGGTTTGCCAACACCCCAGGCGGCCTACATTGAAGCGTGTTGCGCGCTCGAACCTAAACACGCTAATAACTGGTCACATCCGGCTGTGTATCTGGCGGCGAAAGCTACCAGCTGGTTTGCGCTTGCTAATGAAACTCAAGCAACAATCTTTCCGGCGTTTGAATACAACTATCACCTCTTATGCCAACAAGTGATGCGCGGAGAAGTGCTTGCTATCAACCTGCCCGTGGCATTGCCGGCAACCATTGCCGCGCCCTTGAGTGCGGCGGAGAACAAAGCAAGGATGAAAAAATTTCGGGCAAAATACGGGCTGTAACATCCTTCAAGCTAATTTTTTGTATTTGATCCGAGTTGGTTCGTTGTCGCCCATGCGTTTTTTGCGCTGTTCTTCATAGTCGGTGTAATTGCCTTCATGCCAGATCACTTCACTGTTGCCTTCAAAGGCGAGGATGTGAGTAGCGATGCGGTCGAGGAACCAGCGATCATGTGACACCACAATTACGGTGCCGGGGAAGGCGAGTAAACCTTCTTCCATGGCGCGTAAGGTTTCGACATCCAGATCGTTGGTGGGCTCGTCCAGCAAAACTACATTGGCACCGCGTTTTAACAGCTTCGACAAATGCACACGATTGCGTTCACCACCCGATAAATCCTTGATGAATTTCTGCTGATCACTACCCTTGAAATTGAAGCGGCCGACATAGGCGCGGGAGGCAATTTCATAGGTACCGATTAGCATGTTTTCAGCACCGTCGGAAATTTCCTGCCAGACGGTGTTATTGCCATTGAGTGTGTCACGACTCTGGTCAACATAAGCAAGGTTCACAGTTTCTCCCAGACTTATGCTGCCGCTGTCGGGCTCTTCCTGGCCCACCAGCATTCGCAAGAAGGTGGTTTTACCGGCACCATTACCACCGATGATACCGATGATGCTGCCACGCGGCACATTGAAGTTGAGATTGTTGATCAACATGCGATCACCAAAACCTTTACATAAGTTTGTCACTTCAATAACTTTTTCACCAAGACGTGGGCCGGGTGGGATATACAGGTCGAGAGTCTCGTTGCGGGTCTGGAATTCGCGCGATTGCATTTCTTCAAACCGGGCCAGACGTGCCTTGCTTTTGGCTTGACGACCTTTGGGATTTTGTCTCACCCATTCGAGTTCGGCCTTGATGGTTTTGGACATAGAAGTTTGTTGTTTGGCTTCAAGATCCAGCCGGTTTTCCTTGGCAGTGAGCCAATCGCTATAATTGCCTTCATAAGGAATACCATAGCCACGATCGAGCTCAAGAATCCAGCTAGCTGCGTTATCGAGGAAATAACGGTCGTGAGTGATGGCAACCACAGTGCCGACAAAATCTTTCAGAAAACGTTCAAGCCAGGCCACGCTGCCGGCATCCAGATGGTTGGTTGGCTCATCCAGCAATAACATATCAGGGTTTGAAATTAATAAACGGCACAAGGCAACGCGACGTTTTTCACCGCCAGAAAGTGTTGCCACGTCTGCATCCCAAGGTGGCAGACGCAGGGCATCGGCGGCAATTTCTAGGCTGCGATCCACATCCCAGCCGCCACACGCATCAATCTGGCCTTGCAGCACACCTTGCCGTTCCAGCAGAGTGTTCATTTCGTCATCACTCATGGGCTCGGCAAACTTGTCGCTGATGCCATTGAATTCGTCTAGTAAATTCTTGATTTCACGAATTCCGTCTTCCACATTGCCCCGCACGTCTTTGTTGCTATCGAGCTGGGGTTCTTGTGACAGATAGCCAATTTTCAAATCTGGCTGCGGGCGTGCCTCGCCATGAAAATCTTTATCAACACCCGCCATGATGCGCAGCAAGGTGGATTTACCCGATCCATTAAGGCCTAACACTCCTATTTTGGCGCCAGGAAAAAACGACAGGGAGATGTCTTTGAGGATTTCACGCTTGGGGGGCACTACCTTGCCCACCCGGTTCATTGTGAATACAAACTGAGCCATAAATAACAGGTATTAGGATAGAATGAAGGGGCCGGAATTCTACTCGTTAAGCTTCTGCCAAGTCCACGACCAAGGTAGTTTTGTAATGATGTATTGAATCCTGAGATGTACTTTCCAGGTTGCAACCCGACCAGCTCCAGAGGATTTTTATGCTAAGCAAAACTATGACAATAGCCGGGTTTGATTCTGAACTTGCCGCTGCTATTGCCGGAGAAGCCACTCGTCAACAAGAACATATCGAGCTGATTGCTTCCGAAAACTACACCAGCCCCAGAGTATTGGAAGCCCAGGGTAGTATATTGACCAATAAATACGCAGAAGGTTATCCGGGTAAGCGTTATTACGGTGGCTGTGAGTATGTAGACAAGGTTGAAATACTAGCCATCGAGCGTGCCAAGACTTTGTTTAAATGTGGTTATGCCAATGTGCAGCCACATTCAGGATCACAAGCCAATACTGCGGTGTACGCGGCGCTCATGAAACCCGGCGACACCCTTCTCGGTATGAGTCTCGCGCATGGCGGGCATTTGACCCACGGTGCCAGTGTCAGTTTCTCCGGGCGTACCTACCATGCAGTGCAATATGGTTTAAATATTCAAACTGGTGAAATAGATTATCAAGAGATCGAAAAGCTGGCCTTGCAACATAAGCCAAAAGTTATCGTGGCTGGATTTTCAGCGTACTCACGCATCATCGACTGGCAAAGAATTCGTACAATTGCCGATGCGGTGGGCGCATATTTTCTTGTGGATATGGCGCATGTGGCAGGACTTGTTGCGGCCGGTTTGTACCCCAATCCGTTTCCACACGCACATGTGGTGACATCAACTACTCACAAAACATTGTGTGGTCCGCGTGGAGGGTTGATTTTGGCTATGGGTGATGATGAGCAGTTGAATAAAAAATTCAACTTTGCGGTGTTCCCAGAAAATCAGGGCGGCCCTTTGATGCACGTGATTGCTGCCAAGGCTGTATGTTTCAAAGAGGCTATGAGTGCAGAGTTTGTGGAATATCAACGCCATGTGCTAAAAAATGCACGCGCTATGGTAGAGGTTTTTCTCGCCCGGGGTTTCGAGATAGTGTCAGGTGGTACCGATGATCATCTGTTTTTGCTCAGTCTGGTGGGCCGCGAAATTACCGGCAAACAAGCTGATGAAGCTTTAGGGCGCGCCAATATTACGGTGAACAAAAATGCAGTGCCCAACGATCCACGGCCGCCTTTCATCACCAGCGGGTTGCGGATTGGATCACCAGCCGTTACACGTCGTGGTTTTGGCGAAATTGAAGTCACTACGCTTGCGCAATGGATGTGCGACATTTTAGAAGACAGTGGCAACGACAAGCTGATAGCACAAGTAAAAGAACAAGTGATCGCGCTGTGTAATAGATTTCCGGTTTACGGTTAAGGACACCCCATGCACTGTCCCTTTTGTAATGCAGTAGACACCAAAGTTATTGATTCACGTCTTGTTGCGGATGGTAATCAAGTTCGCCGGCGTCGTGAATGTGTTGGATGCGTAGAACGTTTTACCACATTTGAAAGTGCCGAACTGATGATGCCCAGATTAATCAAGCAAAACGGGCAGCGCGAACCTTTCAATGAAGACAAGCTCCGAGCTGGCATGCAAAAGGCTCTGGAAAAACGCCCAGTCAGTCTGGAAAAAGTGGATGAAGCGATTAGTCGTATCAATCACTTTCTCCGAGCCTGTGGCGAGCGCG
>CAIMTR010000176.1 GCA_903844415.1 uncultured Gammaproteobacteria bacterium | reverse complement strand
GAGCGCATGCAAAAAACTGCCGATCGCCTATCCATGCCTCAAGTACCCCGTGAACTTTTCCTGCATGGAGTTAATGAAACTGTACGGGCCAATGCTGCCTGGGTACCGCCCTATGGCAGCGGTGCATCACTCTATATACGGCCCTTATTGATTGGTGTAGGTTCCAATATGGGTCTGCGCCCCGCAAAACAATATGAATTCCGGGTTATGGTGAGCCCGGTTGGTCCTTATTATAAAACTGGTGGGCTGTCGGCGATTTCTCTGGCTGTTTCTGAATTTGATCGCGCTGCGCCTAGTGGTACTGGGGATGTCAAAGCAGGGGCAAACTATCCTGGTGGTTTATACGCAACACGCAAAGCGCAGGAGCTTGGGGCTTACGAAGCCTTGTATCTGGATGCAGCCGAACGTCGTTTTATTGAAGAAGCAGGTTCAGCCAATATTCTAATTTCGATGGCGGGTAACAAACTGGTCACCCCGGCGTCCCGCGCAATATTGCCGAGCATTACCCGTCGCTCGATCATGGACATTGCCAAACACGAACTAGGCATGATTACCGAAGAACGTCCGATCGATTTGCGCAAGGAAGTTGATACATTTGAAGAGGTTGCTGCCTGTGGTACCGCGGCTGTTCTTTCCCCGGTGGGCAAAATTTGGTTCGATAACAAATGGCATACTTTTTATGCCAAGGGTGAAAAAGTAGGCCCGGTTATGCAACAGCTATACGACATTCTTTGCCAAATTCAAAAAGGCGAACGAGCCGATAAATTTGGTTGGATCCATGCTGTGCCAGGTGCCTGATAGAACGCTGAATTTACCAAGTTGAAACATGCTCATTTTGGTTGGTAAACAGGCCTTCTATTGGTGGTGTTTTACCTGTTGGTTGGCCTGTTGGAGTTGCTACTCATAAATTCCGAGCCTTTTCTTTTCCCAAAAGCGGTGCTTTAATGCCCGCCTTTTTTCCCGCTATAGATGTAGGTCAGTTTTGACTCTATCTTTCAGGCATTCGCAGTTTCATTAAATTATTCAGAAAAATCAGGCGTTAATGGCTAAAAATCTCGTTATTGTTGAGTCTCCAGCGAAAGCTAAAACCATCAACAAATACCTTGGCAAAGACTTTATCGTCAAATCGAGTATCGGTCATATTCGAGATTTGCCCGTGGGTGGTAATGGCGAAGGCGTAGACATTAAAGCCCGTACCCAAGCCGCAGCGGCTACTCGCAAATTAAGCCCCGCCCAAAAAATTATTCACAAAGCCCGCAAAACTAAAGAGCAACTTATAGCACGTATGGGGATCAATCCTGACAAGGGATGGTTAGCCCGCTACCAGATATTACCCGGCAAGGAAAAAGTAGTCAGCGAATTACGAAAATACGCCGAGACTTCCGACCGTATATATCTTGCAACAGACTTGGACAGAGAAGGTGAAGCAATCGCATGGCATTTGCAGGAAGCTATTGGTGGTGATCCTGAGCGGTATCATCGGGTAGTATTCAACGAGATCACCCAAAAGGCCATTGAAGCTGCTTTTGCGCAACCTGGCAAACTCGACATAAAACATGTTCAGGCGCAGCAAACACGGCGCTTTCTCGACCGTGTTGTAGGCTTTATGGTGTCGCCTTTGTTATGGGCCAAAGTAGCGCGAGGTTTGTCTGCTGGCAGAGTGCAATCGGTGGCCGTGCGTTTAGTGGTGGAACGGGAAAAAGAAATTCGGGTTTTCATCCCAGAAGAATTTTGGGAAGTCTATGCGAATTTGCAGGCAGATAAACATAAGGAAGCATTACGTTTTCAGGTTATAAAACAGCAAGGCAAAGAATTCCGCCCTACTAATTCTGTTGCAACAGCTGCTGCAACTCATATTTTACAAAGTGCTAATTACAAAATAAATTCGCGGGAAGATAAGCCCACTTCTTCAAAGCCGAAAGCACCATTTATCACTTCTACTTTGCAACAAGCGGCTTCCACAAGGCTTGGATTCAGTGTTAAGAAAACGATGATGATGGCTCAGCGTTTGTATGAAGGTGGACATATCACTTACATGCGCACGGATTCCACGCATTTGAGTGCTGATGCAGTTGCTGCATGTCGTGACTATATCGAAGGTAATTATGGTAAAAAATATCTGCCTGAAAAACCGATTGGCTACAGCAGTCGGGAAGGGGCCCAGGAAGCACATGAGGCGATACGACCCTCGGATGTTAATGTCAGCGAAAATTCTTCTGTACTAAATTCATTGGAACGAGATGCAGTACGTTTATATAATTTGATCTGGCAACAGTTTGTTGCCTGTCAAATGACACCGGCGCTTTATACCAGCACCACGATAGATGTAAGTGCTGGTGAATTTGACTTGCGCATCAAAGGCCGAATTTTGGAGTTTGATGGTTATACACGTGTGTTTCCGAGCAGTGGCAAAGACGAAGACGTGGTGTTGCCGGATATTAAAGTGGGCGCAGTATTGCAGTTGCAAAAGTTGGATCCGATTCAACATTTCACCAAACCAACTCCCCGTTACACTGAAGCTAGTTTGGTAAAAGAACTGGAAAAACGTAGCATTGGTAGACCATCTACTTACGCATCTATTATTTCAACCATTCAAGATCGCGGTTATGTAAAATTAGAAAATCGCCGTTTTTATGCGCTAAAAATGGGAGAAATTGTAACTGATCGTCTGAAAGAAAATTTCAACGACCTAATGGATTATGACTTTACTGCCAACATGGAAGACTCGTTGGATGATATCGCCCAAGGCAAACGCCACTGGATCAAAGTGCTCGATGATTTTTACGCCAAATTCACCACCCAGCTAACACAAGCCCAGAGTGAAACAGGAGGGATGCGCGCAAACGACCCAACTGAAACCGATATAGGCTGTCCGCAATGTGGGCGTAACATGCAAGTACGTACAGGTGCTACTGGTGTATTTTTGGGCTGTTCGGGTTATAGCTTACCGCCCAAGGAACGTTGTAAATCTACCCTTAATCTCATACAGGGTGATGAAGCTATCAGTGTTGATGCCGATGACGAGGCCGAATCACGCTTGTTGATAAAAAAACATCACTGCAATTTATGCAAGTCTGCAATGGATTCGTATTTGCTTGACGAAAAACGTAAATTGCATATATGCGGCAACAACCCGGGCTGTAGTGGATTTGAAGTGGAAGACGGTAATTACAAGATCAAAGGTTACGATGGGCCATCGCTTGAATGCGACAAATGCACACAACAGATGCAATTGAAAACTGGACGTTTTGGCAAATATTTTGGCTGTACTAATACTGATTGTAAAAATACTCGCAAGTTGCTTCGCAGTGGTGAAGCAGCGCCACCAAAAATGGATCCGGTGGTCATGCTGGAGCTTAAATGTATCAAAGTTGACGATCATTACATTTTGCGTGATGGTGCTTCAGGTTTGTTCCTTGCAGCTAGCAAGTTTCCGCGTAATCGGGAGACACGTGCGCCATTAATTGTGGAGTTGATCCCACACAAAGCAGCCATCGATTCGAAATATCATTACCTGCTAAAAGCACCCAAAGCAGATCCAGACGGTAATCCAGCGGTATTACATTTCAGCCGTAAGACACGCGAACAATACGTGCAAAGTGCAGACGATGGTAAACCCTCGGGCTGGTCTGCGTATTATGTTGGCGGCAAGTGGATAAGCTCTGCATCTAAAACCAAAGTGCCAAAAAAGGTTTGATACCAAACTTAACTCTAGAACAAGGACTGTTCACAAGCAGCTAGAGCCCGGGACAGTGCAAAACCGATTTTTTGTTCCGTGCTCTAAGTGGAAGTTAGATTTTCAGTGAGAAAGCTTTCAAAAATAATCACCTAATCATCATCATTCATAACTAGGAGCCAATCCATGTCAAACCTAAATTCCCCCTTAAGTGATGACGAATTGCACAAACTCGATAAATTTTTGCTAGAACGTTTTGCACCGGGCACCGAGTCAGAAGATAAAGATGAAGGTGTGATCGGTGTGTCTGAACTAGATGGGCTTTTTACTGCCCTGGCAAGCGGTCCTGTGTTGATTCTCCCTGCTAATTGGTTGCCTGCTGTGTGGGGTGATTACGAACCTCAGTGGAAAGATACTGCCGAGACTGCAGAGATCATGGACTTGTTGCTGCGTCATTTACGAGGTATCACCGACACTATGGCTGAACAACTTGAAGAATTTGAACCCTTGTTCATGGAAAGTCGTGAGGGAGAAGAAACAATCATCGTTGTTGACGAATGGTGCGAGGGTTACATACGCGGTATAGATCTGGCTTCAGATGAATGGGAAGTTGGGGGTGTAGAAATTGACACACTGCTCAAACCTATCATGGCTTTTTCCAGCGCTACCGACTGGCAAGCCGAAAAGGTCAACAAACCAAAACAGGCAGCCAAACTGCGCGATTCAATTACACCTAATGTGCGCGAAATTTACGCTTTGTGGCAGGAAAATAGTGAAACCACAGTTGGGGAATAACATGACTATAACTGTATTTTGGAAGCAATATTAACCTGAGCATTCCAGAATTGATGCCATTTCGTCTGACTCAGCAAATAGAAGGGGTCATTGCACCACACCCTCTGGAGGGAATCTACAAGCAGACTATGGTCCATGTCCTAAACGCAATGCGCAAAAAGAAATCTCTTATACTGGACGCCTGTGAGATCTTTGTGAAAGAGCCCTT
>CAIMTR010000175.1 GCA_903844415.1 uncultured Gammaproteobacteria bacterium | reverse complement strand
CTTGAACAAACAAAAATCCTAGCCCCTGCTTGTTAGGGATAATGAAGATATTTTGATGATTGAGGATGACATTACGGGCAGGTGGAATTCGGCGTATGACCCAGCGCGCAAAATGTATGTGCCAGCGCTGCATCAATGCGTGATACAGCCTGCTCATACCTGCTGTTTTTAAACTCATTTGCACGCTACTTATACCTTAAAAAACATCAACCTCATTGAGCATCTGTTGTGAGTAAACTTCTGCAGTACGACCTGAAGAGTCAGATACAGAACGTAAACGATGATCTACTACTGCTGGCAGCACCATTTGTACATCTTCCGGTAATACATACTTACGATCGTGCATCAACGCCCAAGTGCGTGCAGCACGCATAATAGCTTGCGCACCACGCGGAGACAGTCCAAAGGAAAAATGGTGATCTTGACGTGTGTACGCGACTAGCCGCTGCACATAATCTAGTAAGGTATCCGTAGCGTTTACGGTAGCGATGCCAGCCTGAGCCTGCTGCACATCGGCTGCGGTCAAACACTGGCGTATGTTTTGTAAATTAGCACGTTGATCTGTATTTATTAATAATTCGCGCTCGGCAATCGGGTCTGGATATCCGATGGTAAGTCGCATTAAAAACCGGTCTAGTTGTGATTCTGGCAACGGATAGGTGCCGGAGAAAGTAACCGGATTCTGCGTGGCAATCACGAAAAATGGCTGCGGTAGTGTAAGAGTATTACCATCAATTGTTACCTTGCCTTCTTCCATGGCTTCCAGCAGTGCACTTTGGGTTTTGGGGGTAGTACGATTGATTTCATCTGCCAGCACCAAATTGTTGAAAATTGGCCCCCGGTGGAAAGTAAACTGGGCAGTATTTTGGTCATACACAGAAACCCCAAGGATATCGGCGGGTAACAGGTCGCTGGTAAACTGTATGCGACTATAATTTAGCCCGAAAACTCTCGCTAAAGACTGAGATAAAGTTGTCTTTCCCATGCCGGGTTTGTCTTCCAATAACAAATGTCCACCAGCAAAAACACAACACAATGCCAGTTGAATTTGCTTGTTTTTACCTAATACAACTTTGCCAATTTCTGCTATCGCTTCTTCAACTTTTGCCTGCATTTTTTATCTTCCGTGTTGCATGGTGAATTTACTGCTTTTTAGGAAGCAACAATCGGCTTTAATGTTTCAGCTGTTGCTGTGCAAAGACAGCTGACCTTCGTCTTCATCCCAGTTACCCGATTCAGAAACTTCTGCCTCTAGTTGTTTTTTGTGTTTAGACACATCATTACGGCGCGCTTCGAGTTTAGCCAAATAGGCTGAACTCACATCCCCAGTAACGTAAAATCCATCAAAAACTGAGCATTCAAAGTCCATAGGCAAAATGCTGCCCTCAGCACAGGATGCTATCAAATCTTCCAAATCTTGAAAGACTAGCCAATCGGCACCTATGAGGGACTGAATTTCGGCAACGGTTTTACCATGGGCAATGAGTTCACTTACCGCAGGCATGTCGATGCCATAAACGTTTGGATGTTTGACGGGTGGAGATGCCGAACAAAAATATACTTTACGGGCACCAGCTTCACGAGCCATTTCAATGATTTGTTTGCAGGTTGTGCCACGTACGATCGAGTCATCTACCAGCAATACGTTTTTATCCTGGAATTCCAGTGCAATGGCATTGAGCTTTTGTTTTACTGATTTTTTGCGCTGACTCTGGCCCGGCATGATGAAGGTGCGGCCAATGTAACGGTTTTTGACAAAGCCTTCGCGAAACTTCACCCCTAGAGCATTGGCCAACTCTACTGCCGCGGTGCGGCTGGTATCTGGGATTGGAATGACCACATCGATATCATGATTTGGTCGAATTCGTAGAATTTTCTGGGCCAGTCTTTCACCCATGCGCAAACGCGACTTGTACACCGAAACGCCATCTATTATGGAATCAGGTCTAGCAAAATAGACGTGTTCGAAAATGCAGGGGGTAAGCTTGTTGTCTTCAGCACACTGCATAGTTTGCAAATTTCCTTCCTGATCGATGTATACGGCTTCGCCAGGTGCAACATCACGAACTAGAGTAAAACCTTGTGAATCGAGCGCTACACTTTCAGAAGCCAGCATATATTCATAACCTTTACGGGTACGTTTTTTACCGTATACCAAGGGTCGAATACCGTATTTATCACGAAACCCAACAATGCCATAACCTACCAGCATGGCTATCGCGGCGTAGGCACCCCGGCAGCGCCTATGCACGGCTCGTACAGCTTGAAACACATCTTCTGCAGAAGGACGCATTTTGTTGAGCATTTGAAGTTCATGAGCAAAAACATTCAGCAGAACTTCTGAATCAGAATCGGTATTGAGATGACGTAAATCATCGCGGAATATATCCGCCGACAGTTCTTCGGAATTGGTCAGGTTACCGTTATGCGCCAGGCTGATGCCGTAGGGGGAGTTAACATACAAAGGTTGCGCCTGGGCAGCCCCCGAACTGCCAGCCGTTGGATAACGTACATGGGCAATTCCCATATTGCCGGTAAGTTGCCGCATATGACGAGTATGAAATACATCACGCACTAGCCCATTATCCTTGCGCAAGTAGAGCTTGCCATTATCACTGGTCACGATGCCGGCTGCATCTTGTCCCCGGTGTTGCAGAACAGTCAAACTGTCGTATAAGGCTTGATTCACATTGGATTTACCAACGATACCAACTATGCCACACATGATAAAACCTCAGGTTGTTGATCAGGCACTGATAAGAGTTGCCGGATTCGGTGGCGTAACACCTAGTTTGCTTTGCAGAAATTCTCCCAACTCCAGGATGTAAGGTACGCTGAAAGACTGATTGTATTCTTCAGTAACTATGCCCAGCGGAGCTGTCATCATCACAATAATTGTCACGATGATGAGACCACGTGCGATACCAAACAGCGCCCCTAAGCCACGATCCACACTTTTTAGTCCGACTGCTGCGGTAGCTTTTGAAATTAGATTACCAATCAATCCACCGACAAAAACAGTACTGATAAAAATCAGCACAACAGAAACAATTTTTCGGACCATTGGACCCTCAATGAGGTCTTCCATCTTCACAGCTAAGGTATCGCCGAAAAGCGAAGCCAGAATTACTGCGGTTATCCAAGCGGTGAGAGAGATTGCTTCTTTTACCAAACCGCGAAAAATTCCCAATAAACTCGACATGCCAACAATGCCCAGCACAATCATGTCTACAATTTCCATCCACAAGCCTCTTGCTCTAGCGTTTTTTTCGCGTTGTCTATTGCGCTTTTTAATGCAGCTATTGTGCTTACTGAGCCGATATTGGTGCATCAATAGTAAATTGTTCGACTATGCCGGTTAGCTGATATTCCTTTGCCAGAATTTGTTGCAGATTGGCCGCTTCTTTGGGGGTTAACACCGGCCCAACAAATACAGCAATTAAATTTTGAGTGTCTGTCTTAACAGCGCGACTGTAAGCCTTGTGGTTAGCCAAGATTAAAGTTGCCACCAAGGATTCAGCATTGGTTCTATCACTGAACATACCCAGCTTTACGCTCCAGGCTTCGGGCAAACCCTGTGTGTTCAATTTTGGTGTGGTAACAAGTGTGGGTTGCGCAGTATTTGGTTGTGCAGATTCTAAATCTGATGTTAGTGCAGGATCGGTGCTCGAAATTTCAGTGCTATCGGTAATAACATCGGGTAATGGAATGTCGACGGGAAGTGAGTCGGCGATGATGGTCGGACGTTCTGGTTCTGGCAAAGGTGTTAAATTGATTTCTGGTGCTGACGGCATTGATACCACCATAGGTAATGGTTCGACCATGCCCTCTCCGTCAAGCAGCATTGGAATCAGTATCAAGGCCAGACAACCAAGCACTATTGTGCCAACTAGACGTTGTTTCATTGCTAGATTCAAAGCATCTCCATTACCGCTGCTACAGTGTAGAAAGAACCGGTTACGACAATGACATCATTAGGATCAGCTGCGCTACAAGCTGAGACCAGAGCTGCTGCAACTGAAGGATGACAAATGACTTCTGACACACCCAGTTTCAACGCATGATTATATATGATTTTGGCCGAAGCGCCGCGCTCCCCAGTAAGAGTTGCTGCATGAATTTGAGTAACTAT
>CAIMTR010000174.1 GCA_903844415.1 uncultured Gammaproteobacteria bacterium | reverse complement strand
TGCGAGCTCTTTTGCGCTGCAGAGAGCGGACAAAGCCGTTTCCCAAGAACGCGGAGCCTACCTGCCCAGGGCATCGCTGGTGTTTCAGCAACAGCTGTCTGATATCGGTTTTGAAAATGTGCGGCTTTCTGAATCTGAAACTTCGTATGTTGGAATAGATTTCTCTGTGCCACTTTTTGCCGGTGGCAGTAACCGGGCTGCGGTACGCGAAGCCACCAGCCGGCGGAGTATTGCAGAAAGTGAACTCAAACAAATTCAATTGGACACTACTGCAAAAACCCGCATCGCCTACCTGCAAGTAAAGTCGGGTGAGTCACGCATCAACGCAGCTCGCACGCTCGCAGAATCTACCACTACTTCTTACACTGCCATGCAGCGTGGGTTTGAACTGGCCACGGTAACCAGTGTTGATGTGCTCAATGCGTTACGCGACCAATTTCGGGCCCAGCGAGATTTGCAGAAAGCCCGTTACGATCACATCCGAGCCAATTTGGTGTTACGGCGTGAAGCGGGAATATTAACTGCTGCTGATTTGCTCAACGTGAGTGGTTTGTTGAACAACACGGCTAGTGCTTTGAATGCGCAGTAGAACGTCTTGCCCAAACATAAATGCAGAACTTCGTTAGGTGCTTGCCAGCATAAGAGACATTTTATCTTGCAGCCATGCCGGCAGAGAACCCGCCAGTTCTGCATCGGAAAATTTATAGAACCCTTCTGCCCACACTACTTCAGCACTCAAACTGAAAGTACGTAGGCGATTTAGCCCCTGCACCATTTCCACATAGTTGTTCTGCCCGAGCTGGCTAACATACACCGCAATAACCTGCTTTTTACGTGCCATTTCTTGCGTGATATCGACCAAACAGTTTATCGGGCTCTGCACCGAAATTTCGTAACTGACGGCTATGATCGGTGTTGGAATGGGTGTTGGAATGGGTGTTGGAATGGGTGTTGAGGTTGAAGTTGAGGCGGGTAGCTGCACCGATTGCAGCGCTTGCCAGACCAACAATGCGCAGGCTCGATGATCAGGATGCGGCTCTAACACCCCCGGAAAAAACACTGCAGCCGGTTTGATATTGGCAATGATGCTCACAATTTGTGCCGCCACAACATCGGTAACTTGCAGCGCTCGATCTGGTTGACCCAGGAACACCACCGAAGCTACGCCTAACATGGCAGCCGCCGCCTGTGCTTCTTGCTGACGGATATTCACCAGATTATGTTGTTGCCCGCCCAAGGCGCCATCGGTCAGCACCACCAGATGCACTACGATTCCTGCTGCGTTTGCTTTGATCAGGGTGCCGGCCATGCCAAAACTTTCGTCATCGGCATGAGGCGCAAACACCAGCCAGGGGCCCTGTGCGACTGGCAAGGGCAGGGTGTGGTAGGGAACAATTTGTTGTTCATCAATCATAGATAATCATCAATCATAAATAATCCGTATCGCCGGGCAACAGCCACCAACGATTTATTAATTCTTCTTGAGTGGGGCCGGCAGTCCAAATATTGGCAGGTGTAGTAATGGGCAGTGGTTTGCTGCTGGCCGAACCGGTGGCGAACAAGTGCACAAAATTTTCACTGCACCACGTAATCAGTTTTGCGTAGTGCAGTTGTTGTGCTTGCCACTGCGCCGCCTGTAATACTGTTGGCAGTACCCGCAAGGGGCCGACAAAATCCAGCAGCAGCATGTGGTCTGCAGCCTGCTTTAACACCATTACAGCCAGCGGTTTACCCGTCAGCCGCCCACACAGCAAATAGAGTTGATAGTGCTGGTCTGGTTTTTTTAAATACCGCCATTCAATAAAGGCAGCGTCTTTTTCTACCGCAATAAAGTCTGGCAGATCATCGCGCAAGTGCTGCCAAAGGGTATCAAGGGCAGGTTTAAATTTTTCTAGATTAGTAAGGTCTAGCCTGACCAGTTTATGCAGCAGGCCAAGCTTAGCTGCTGGTGAAGGCAGCGGCCAACTAATTTCAAACATCCTGCCCACCGGGGCATAAAGCTGCATATGCACAGCCAGCTGCATGTGCCGGTCGCTGGGAAATCCATACCCAAGTAAATACGGGTTGTCGTAACCAATAAACCGTTCCAGAAATTCTCTGCCCGCCAAGAAGAACGGACTTTGTTTGCGTACGCCTTGTCTGCCTGCAGAGCTGACCATCACATCTACAATTTGTACGGCACGGGCAGGCTTACCTTTGCAGCTGATATTCACACCCAGGCCACCATAATGACCGAGCAATTCTCCGTCTAAGAATACGCCCACCGCACAACTAGTAGCCGGTCGATATTTCCAGCTGTGTTGTTCCGGGCTCATCGGCTGCTTGAACACTTGCTCGAACAAATGACACACAGCAGGCGCATCGGAGCTTTGCAAGACGCGCACCTCCCACTGCTTGGCACTTACCTGAGCTGTTGCCACCATTATTGTTTCCAGCTGTGCGGAAGATTCACAATGCCAAGCGCCAAACCAATTTGCTCCACATTGAGCTCTGCAGCCTGAATTATTGACTCATAGACGTGCAAACCTTGCTCACACAGCAAATACACATCAATGTTGTAACGGCCCTTGAGCAAGGGAAATTCTGGAAATACTAGCTCGGCAATTCCTACCCCCTGCGCGTCCACTTGCAAGTGGTGACCGTCATTAAGGGAACCCACGCTGGTGAGGATACGACCATCACCACCGGTAAAGACAACCGCAACACTGGGCAGGGCCACATTTTTACCAGGATGAAATTTTACCAGGATCGCCAGTGCACTTTTGCCACTGACAACATGATGGGCCTTGGCAAGATGGCCGTCTACTGTGGTTTCTACGGCAAAGATTCTGGGTATTTCACTCTTGTGTTGTGCGGCGGGAGCCTCGGTGGCCGTGTGTTGGATAGTTTCCAAACTTTCATGTTGTGACGATTCCATACGCAGAAACTCGTCGTATTCGGTGACCACTTTGGCAGGCAACCCAACACTTTTAATCTTGCCCTGATCCAGCCAGATAACACGATCACACATGGCCTCTACCTGATACAGGGAATGTGAACAAAAGAAAATGGTCTTGCCTGCTTTCTTGAAAGCCATGATGCGGTCGAAGGAACGACGCGCAAAAACACCGTCACCGACTGACAGCGCCTCGTCTATTATCAAGATGTCGGGGTCGATGTGCGTGGCAATGGAAAAAGCTAAACGTACAAACATGCCGCTGGAATAAGTTTTAACGGGCCGGTGAATAAACTCTCTTATCCCGGAAAATTCTACTATGTCTGCATAAACAGCGTCGGTTGCTTTTTTGCTTAAGCCTCCGATCGAACAATTGAGATAAATATTGTCATGCCCGCTCATCTCCGGGTGGAAGCTGGCGCCCAGTTCGAGCAGGGCTGCCACACGTCCTTTGATGTGCAGCGTTCCAGCTGAAGGTTGCATGGTGTTGGCCAGCAATTTAAGCAAGGTGCTTTTGCCCGCGCCGTTCTTGCCCACCACACCCACTACTTCCCCTGGTGAAACGGTAAAATTTATATCCTGCAACGCAAAGTGTTGCTGGCAGTGCGATTTGCCGCTGAAAATTTCGCGAACACGGTCAAAGTCGTGCGCATACAGTCGATAATATTTCGACACTTTTTGTACAGTAATAATTGGCTCCGCCATTACAGCACCTCGCGTATGTGGGGCAGGCTGCGCCGGAAAATATGCCAGGACGGTACCAACAACACTAACCACACCAACAGCAGTCGTAAACCCGTCGCCGCGTCTATGGTTGAGCCTTGCACAAGAGCGTGAATACAGGTCATGACATCGGCAAAGGGATTAAGCCACAACCAGGACTGTGCCTGTGTTGGCAACATGTCGGGAAAATATAAAATCGGCGTACAGTACAGCGCCAGCATAAGTAAAAAGGGCAATACTTGAGTAAAGTCCCGCATGAATACACCTAATACCGAAAACAGCAGCGTGAAAGGCAACAACCACAATAGCAGCAGCGGCAACACCAGCAACGATTTAGCGGCCGCTATAAATCCAAACATATAAAAACACAACAAGCCGTACACAAGCGCATAAACCAAGGCCGGGATAATCATGATAAAGACGGGCAACATCTCGATGGGAAACGGCGCGCGGTGATAGAGCGAAGAAAATTCGCGGAACATTCCGGCCGCTCTATTCAAGACTTCACTCAGACACATCCACGGCAACATGCCAGTCAGTAAAAATTCCAGATACGACGGCCCGCGGTTTTGGCGCATGCCATACACCACATCAAACAGAAACCAAAAACCCAACACTTGCATGGCGGGTTGTAGCAGGGGCCATAAAATACCCAGCACGGTGCCGGAGGTACGAGTGACTATTTCGCGTTTAATCAGCATTTGCATGAGCGACATATGTTTGATGCTGGTGCGTATCGGCACCAGAATTCCACCCAACACGTTGTTTAAATAGTTATGGCTTGTCTGCACTGTTGCGCTCGTTGATAGTTGCAACCATGCCTCTGAGCGGAATGGTTTGATAAGGGTTAATTTTGAGGATTTTTGGGAGATCGGTAAAGCCAGTAATTTCTACTACTTCAGTAAATGCTGTAGTGGCTTGCTCTGCCACTTCTTCTCCCGCCACTTCTTCTCCCACCACTTCTGCTGCATCTGCATCTGCTTGGGCATCTGATGGCAGTGATGACCCTGCTGCAGGCGTCGTGGGATAAACCATGATGGAATAATAAGCGGTCATCTTGCGAGAGTTTAACCAGGGTCTTAGTTCGGCCATGTTTTCGGCTGGGACTATTTGTGCCACGTCCCCATTGCCGGAGAACTCATTATCCACTCGATAGGCCAGAATTTCTGCTATCAAAGCGTCATCAAGCCCTGGCAGCAACTGCATAGCCTCCACCGTGGCAAGATTGAGATTGACCAGTTCATTTTCGCCATAGAGAGTGAAAGCAGCATCCAGATCAACATCGGAAAATACTTCTGCAAAGCCGCGAATGAGCAAAATTTCTTCCACAGATTCCAGTTTGCCGTTACGCGGCTTATACGGGCTTTCTAGGTCTGCGTAATACGCTGCCTCGGCACCGTTGATGCTCGCTTGATCATTGAGATCTTGCCAGTCATCCCAGGCTTCTATCATTAAATCGATTTGCAAACCTGCATTGGCACCCAGTTTTTTTTCCAACATGGCGCGCAGTCGACTGGGGGCGATTTCGCGTAAATTAATCTTACCAGCATGATCGTAAATACGTACTGCAACGTCAGCTGCCTGCGGATAATACAGGTGTAAGAGCTGGCCGTTAAACCGGTAGAGCGGGTTGCGACCTACTGTGTCTAGTGATATTGCTTCGGGTGGTCTTGGCATATATTCCAGCATCAATTCCATTTCGGCCTGATTAACAGCAGCCTGCACGTTGGCCCAGCTGCGTAAATCTTGCTGATGAAAAAACGCCGCCTGCGCCGACAAGCGAATTTGTCCGGCCAGTACTGTGATCAAAATGGTGAGCAGCGTGATAGTCCATAAAGTAACGATAATTACAGTGCCGCGTTGGCGAACATAAATTTGAGTTGGCATCGCAGCCATCGCAGCTCCTAATTCACCGGCAGCACCGGCTGGATATCTTCATGCCGGTAGGTTTTTATAGGGGCGATTAAATCTAGCACAGCATCACCTTGCTGCTTATCTATTGGCGTCAGCACGATGTACACCGCCAGCGGCAAACTTTGCATAACCTGGCCATCCCATTCTTCAAGCCACTCCTTCTCATCAGGATTACGTTGCAGTAGATAGCGAAATTCGGCCTTGTAATTGGACAGTAGCGCTAAAGGTTCTAGTAGTTCGAAACGGGTATCGGGGTTGTCACTGAAGGCTGGAGTGAGTGTTAATTGCAGGCCCTTATCCGCACTGGACAACAAGCGCCAAGCGGTAAGACCTGGTTGATGCTGCGGGGAAATTGCGGAGACAAAACGCAGCTCATCTGAAGTGCCTTTGAAATAAACAAAACGCGCCAAACGTTCGTTATCGACATACGAATGGGGAAATGCAGCGAGCAACGCGCGTTCCAGTTGCAGTACTACCAGCGCCTTGTCGAGCGATGTATCTAATACTGAAGTTTCGTTTTGCCAATCATTGACTACCGCATACACGCCCGCGCTGAGCATGCCCAGCAACAATGCCGACAGTGTCATCGACAGCACCAGCTCAAGCAGAGTAAAGCCACGCTGTGGCGACCGCATGTGTTTAGTGTGCCAGGCTACATTAATTACGGTTTTCATCTTGGCAGATCAAGCTCTACCCAATACGAGCCCTGTGCGACAACTTCTCCCGCCGCATCTAGCACATCATAAGCTTCCAAGGCCTGTAGTGTAGCCATGGTTTTTCGTGGAGGGGTTTCCATTGCTAACTCGGTGCGCAAACTAAATTCGGGGCTCACGAAATCCACTGCTATTTCGCCGCGCGTGTTGTTGAGTTGCGAAAAATTAATGAGGCTACGCACATGCATTGAACGGACCAAGGCTTGTTCTGAATTCCAGGCAAGACGTTTGTTGCCGGCAATTACGCTAAAAAGTCCGCCCAGTGCCATGCCGGTTATGGTCAACGCTACCATCACTTCCAGCAAGGTGAAGCCGGCGGCTGTGTTGCTGATTTTGCCCATTGCTCTATTTTTCCTCGGCAAGCGTTTCGCCATTGTAGGCAGTAGTTATACGCCCGGTAATTGGATCAACCTTTATTGTTGCGCTGCGCTCGTTAAGACCAAAATTTAATAAGCCGCCGGTGCTGCCACCTTGCGGATAAAAAGTTATCTCTATGCGCTCCACTGCTGCTGCAAGTTGATTGGCGTCAGTCTGAAACTTTAGATCGAGCAAGTCACTCTCCCAGTGTGCAGCAGGATTTTCAGTTTGCATTTGCGCACGCAGTTGTTGGTAGTCTGCGCGCTCGGGATCAAACGCATACAACACCACTGCCTTTGGCTGGGCTTCAACGATAGCAATGCGTCTGGCGTAAGTTAAAGCTGCCGCTGCTTTTCTAATCTGGGCATTGAAGACGCTGGTATCGAGCGTATTGAGATTGGGGATGACAATCCCTACTGCGATTATGATGATGGAAACCACTAGCAGTAGTTCCAGTAAGGTAAACCCTGGTTGGCGTGAGCCGGTGTTAACGGCCGATATCGGCGTCATCGTCCTGCCCGCCTGCCACGCCGTCTTTACCATACGACAGCAACAAAAAATCGCGCTCTTGCGGCTGATAGAAATAATCGTTGTCCCACGGATCCTGAGGTAATTGCCCACGTAAATACGGGCCCGCCCAGGAGTCGCGGCCGGAATCGTTTTCAATTAAACCTGCCAGCGTTTTCGGATAGCTACCTACATCTAGTCGATACGAATCCAGTGCAGATTCAAAGTTGGAAATCTGGCTCTGGGCAGCTGAGCGTTGGCCTTTACTAAGATTACCGAACAGCGCAGGACCCACCAGCGCGGCCAACATTCCCAAGATTGCCATCACGATAAGCAACTCGATCAGCGTAAAGCCTGTTTGTTTTTTCATGCGTTACTCCTATTGTTCGGGCGTGAGCTTACAGTCCCGCCGCTTCCAGCAGAATGCCCACATTGATAAATTTGTCGCGAAATTCTTGTAACACCGCAGCATCTGAACTATCGCTACGAATAATCTGCGGCCGCAAAATCACAAATAATTCGCGCCGTTCTAGTTGATTGTCCTGATAGGAAAACAGCCCGCCTAGCAGCGGAATTTTTTGTAAATAAGGAACACCGGTATTTTGGTTGGCGGTTTGCTCCTGGATCAAACCGCCTAAGGTGATAGTCGATTGATCGGACACCACCACCGTGGTTGTAATTTCCTGATTGGCAAAAGTAGGATTACCCGCAACCCCACCACCACCGCTGCCTTCTATAGAGGACAGGCTCTGGAAAATTTCGAGATTGATGTAACCGTCGGCGTTGATTTGCGGCGTTATGGTCAACACGATGCCCACATCACGATAAGCAATATTTTCGGTGGATAAACCATTGCCACTTTGGGTAGTGCCATTATTTACCGGCACGGCTTGACCCACTTTAATTTCGCCTTCTTGATTGTTGGCGGCCAGAATGGTGGGACGCGCCAGCAGCCGTACGTCGTTGTCTTGTGCTATGGCATTAAGGGTGGCATCAATTTCTGCCGAGCCATCCATAAATGTTTTCGTCAACAACAAGCCGCTACGTGCAGCTACTTGGCCGGTAGCATCACGCACCAATGACGGTAGAAAACTGGCAGATAGCCGTGCTGGGCCAGACGCTATATTGCTAGATACTCGGGTCCAGTCGATACCAAACTGAGTGCCGTCGGTCAGTGTAACCTGCCCAATAACGGCATTGATCAACACCTGCGGCGGCACTGCATCCAGAGTATTTATTGTGGTGAGCAATTGCCGGTATTCCCTTGGCGTGGCACGCACCAGTAAACTGTTGGTGTCTTCATCGGCCACTATAGCTACCGTAATATTTGCCGATACCGCCGTACTTTGTGTTGTGGCTACATCTGCAGCCACAAGCGTAATCGTAGGAACGCCAATCGGTTGATTGAAGGGTGAGTTAGGATCTGTCAGATCAGAAACAGCGGTACGCTCTGCCTGTCCTGCAACTTCTTCTTCATTACCAAACACACTGGTGAGAGTATCGGCAAGTGTTACCGCGTTCAGATTTTTTACCTTATATACAAACAGCTGCTCCACCTGCTCCTGACTTTCGGCATCCAAAATTTCCACCCAGCGTGTCACCTCGCTAAAACCACGCTCAGCAGGTGCCAGCACCATCACAGCATTGATACGGTCCAAGCCCAACACTTGATATGACGATTGTTCGCCTTCGATCAGCTGCAAGACACTGGTCAGCTCTGCGGCCACTTCGGAAGCGCGTGAGTTCAATAACTGATACAAATGAATGCCCTGATTTTGAAACGGATCATCATCAATAACAGCCAGCAGTGCATTTATCCGGCTCAATTGTTCTGGCGCTGCACTGATGCCCAGCAGATTGGCTGGCCCAAGCCGAATAATGGAACCGGCCGGTTGCAGCAGCGGAGCCAAAAT
>CAIMTR010000173.1 GCA_903844415.1 uncultured Gammaproteobacteria bacterium | reverse complement strand
GCTTGCATCGCAATATGATCTTGAATCACATCATAAGCTTGCAAGATTAACTGGTTCAGCTGTGAACTGGCCGATTTGTATTTTTCAACTTTAAGCAGAATACTCTTTTCTTTTAAACCATTATCGAAGATATTTCTTTGTTCCAATCCAAAAAATTGGAGAAACTTATCATGAACAATCTTTGTTCCATTTAACTTTCCTGCCTTACTATAACCTGCGATATGGGGCGTACTGATGGCAATCCGTTGTAATAGATCTTGATTTATTTTGGGTTCTCCTTCCCAGGCATCCAAGACTACCAATTGTTCAGAATAAGTTTTCATGTGAGCTAGTAAGGCAGTATTGTCGACTACAGCACCACGTGCTGCATTAATTAAAAGTGTTTTTGGGGATAGTTTAGATAACAACTTCGCATCAAGCATGTGGTAGGTAGGCCAATGTCCTTCTCTGGTTAATGGAGTATGAAATGTAAGTACATCCTGCTCCAGCAGATCAGCATACTCAGAAAAATATGCCGCTAACGGATGCCTTATATCAAGATATGGATCAAATATTTTTAGTTTACACTGCAAAGCTAGCAGTTTGGTTGCAAGAAGATTGCCGATTGCTCCGCACCCAACAATGCCAAAACTAAATCTGCGCCAATCTCTGCCATAGCGTTCAGATAAACTGGCTAGTGCGCTGAATATGTATTCGACGACTGAATTTGCATTACAGCCTCTAGCCCATCCCAAACCAATATTGCGCTGAGCTAGCCATTTAGTGTCTATATGATCAATACCACTAGTTGCAGTGCCAACAAATTTACAAGTTGAATTATGCAATAAACTTTTATCAACTTTAGTTACTGAACGCACCAATAAAACATCAGCATCTTGAACCACTTCTTTATTTATCTCTCGGCCTGGCATGAGCACAAGTTCGCCAGCCTTTGCAAAATAATTTTCAATCTCTGCAATATTTTCATCAGCAACAATTTTCATGCGCTGACTTTACAAATTATTAACAAGATTCAACCTGCCTGTTTACGAATGTAATAACGAAAAGTTTGACCGTCTTCAATGGTTTGAAAAAGAGTATGACCAAGAAAAAGACAAAATTTTTGAATATCACGATTAGATGATGGATCAGTTGCAATTACCAATAAGGTTTCACCTTCAGCAATTTCACGAATTTTTTTATGCAGAAGCATTACAGGTTCTGGGCAAATTAACCCTGAAGCATCTAGCAAATGATCTGTTGGCTTTGAATCAATCTTGCTCACCGGGAGATTGCCCATGGTTGAATAGAATGCGATCCTTTATTTCTATATGCGAAGTTGAGCTCTGAGGATCAAAAAAAATAACAGCCTTGCCCTGTTCCAGTTGGCGCAATACCTGTTTTACTTTGTCAGCCAGATTATGACTGTAGTTCCCATACTCTGTACCTTCCCTAGTAACAAATTCCTCAACCAAATTATGCAATGTTTCTGCAGCCAATGCCGTATGTGGTATCAACATTGGAATTACTCAAGGCAGATTCAAAGCATCAATACGCTCGAACAAATTTGATGCTGGCTGTTGAACTCGTTTAGATTCCAGATTTTTGAAATCGAACAAATCAGTATCCCCCAAATGCGATGGCGTGACATTCAACAAGCTTTTAAATAACACATCTAGTCGACCAGGATACTGACGTTCCCACTCGTTAAGCATCCGTTTTATTTCTTTTCTCTGCATATTTTCCTGATTGCCACAAAGTGTACAGGGAATAATGGGGAAATCGCGCTTTTTTGCAAATGCTGCAATTTCTTTTTCCTTACAATAGGCCAAGGGTCTAATAACAATATGTTTGCCATCATCACTTAAAAGTTTTGGTGGCATGGACTTGAGCTTGCCACCAAAAAACATATTCAGGAACAGAGTTTCCATCAGATCATTACGATGATGCCCCAGAGCAATTTTTGTAGCGCCGATACTTTGTGCATAACTGTATAGATTGCCGCGCCTTAAGCGCGAACACAGACCACAATAAGTTTTGCCAGGCTCTGTTTTCTCTATAACTATTGAATAAGTATCTTGTTCGATTATGTGGTAATCCACACCTATGGATTGTAAATACATAGGGAGTACTTCTTCCGGAAAACCTGGTTGTTTTTGATCCAGATTTACAGCTTTTATCCGAAAATCTATCGGAGCGTGTTTCTGCAAGTTAAGCAATATATCCAGCATCACATATGAATCTTTTCCGCCAGACATACAAACCATTACTAAGTCACCATCCTGGATCATGTTGTAGTCGGCAATCGCGCGCCCAACATCGCCGCGCAGGTTTTTTTGCAAACGATTTTGGGTAAAGTCTGATTTGCGCGTATCTGTATTCAAAATTTCTAAAGATCTTTCCATACTGATTTCAAGTTGCATAGAGT
>CAIMTR010000172.1 GCA_903844415.1 uncultured Gammaproteobacteria bacterium | reverse complement strand
TTTTTTTGCACATCTCACCCATCTTATGTAGGTCACCAAAGCAATTGTTGCCATAGTGTTAGCTGCACATTCCTTATTCAAAAAAAAGCCCCGTTGATGCGGGGCTTAAATTGACTAGAGGTGGCTATTTAACCGGGGTAATCACGTAGAGTCGCGCCTGTATAAAGCTGTCTTGGGCGACCAATCTTAAATGGATAACTGATCATTTCGTTCCAGTGTGCAACCCATCCAGGGGTTCTGCCTGTCGCAAAAATAACCGTGAACATGTTTACGGGTATTCCGATCGCTTTGAGAATAATGCCAGAATAGAAGTCCACATTCGGATAAAGACTGCGATCAATAAAGTATTGGTCTTCTAGTGCAATTTTTTCAAGTTTCATGGCGATCTTGAGCAAAGGATCATTTTCTAGACCTAGTTCAGAAAGTACATTCTGGCATGCAGCTCGCAGGACTTTGGCACGAGGATCGAAGTTTTTATATACACGATGACCAAATCCCATTAGACGGAATGGATCGTCTTTGTCCTTCGCTTTTGTGATGTATTTTTCGATGTGGGATTCATCGCCAATTTCGATCAACATTTTTAATACTGCTTCGTTAGCTCCACCATGTGCAGGTCCCCACAATGCTGTAATACCAGAAGAAATACAGGCATAAGGATTGGCACCAGTTGAACCCGCAAGACGGACAGTAGATGTAGAAGCGTTTTGTTCATGATCTGCATGCAGCAGAAATATTTTATCCATTGCATCAACTAGTACCGGATTTGGCAGGTAGGTTTCGCAAGGTGTACCAAACATCATATAAAGAAAATTGGCGCTGAAACTAAGATCATTACGTGGATAAAGAAAGGGCTGCCCAATCGAATATTTGTAACACATGGCTGCAATAGTTGGCATTTTTGCAATGAGTCGCAGGGCTGCTGTCTTGCGATGGTCTTCGCTCTCTATTTTGAGCGCTTCGTGATAAAAAGCCGATAGTGCGCCGACCACCCCCACCATGATGGACATTGGATGAGCATGGCGAGGAAAGCCATTAAAAAAGTAATGGATCTGTTCGTGTACCATGGTGTGGTAACGAATGGCTTTTACAAACTCTTCTTTTTGTTTTGTATTTGGCAATTCACCGTTGAGTAACAGGTAACAACACTCTAGGTAATCAGATTTTTCGGCCAGTTGTTCGATAGGATAACCTCTGTACAAGAGGATTCCTTCATCACCATCTATATAAGTAATTTTGGATTCGCAAGATGCTGTGGACATGAATCCTGGGTCGAAGGTAAAGAAGCCGTTATTGGTCAAACTTCGAACGTCAATCACAGCCGGCCCTGTTGTTCCCTCGTAAACTGGTAACTCAATCGGTTCGGCAATGCCATCAACGGTTAACTGAGCTTTTTTCCCAGTCATAAAAACTCCTTTAGAAAATACAGCAAAAATTTGTTATTCCAAGACTAACGGACATGGAAAAATACGGTTGTTTTGAGGGGGGCAACACTATCCCTTGATGTACTAATTGTCAAACCGCTAAATAGCATTCACTAACGCATAATTGTGGTTGCATTGCACTTGATTTCCCTACAATTATTTTTAAAACAAAGGTCCCTTTAAGTGTTTTTTACGGCAGCAAAGGTGTCCACTAATTTACAAGAAATTTACGGAGTCTGGGGTAGAAAAACCTTATAAAAAATAGGAGAGTGGGGCATAATGTTTGAAGGTTTTAGGGTCGGCAAAAAAGACTGATAAATATATGTTATCAAATTTATATAATCTGCTTTTTGGTGTTTAGTTGTTATTCCAGCTTGCCTGTTCTGTCTATTTATAATTTTAAGTCCAAATCGAGTACAAGAATGTGAAAGATAAGCGTCCCGTCAACTTGGATATCACCACCATACATATGCCGCTGGCGGCGCTGACCTCAATTACACATCGCATCTCTGGTGTCATTGTTTTTGTGGGTATAGCCATTTTGTTGTGGTTGCTTGATGTTTCATTGAGCGACGAAGAGGCCTTTAACTCTATCAGTGTATCCACCCTTTCTGGGTTCGCCAAATTTTTGGTCTGGGGTGTATTGGCAGCCCTAGCTTTTCACATGGTAGCTGGTGTTAAACATTTGTTAATGGATATCGGCATTGGTGAATCGCATTCGGCGGGTCCGCTAGGCGCCAAGCTGACTATTATTGTAAGTACAGTTTTGATCATAGTGCTGGGAGTGTGGATATGGTAACTAATATCACTAGCCTGGGGCGCAATGGCGTTCACGACTGGTTGGTGCAGCGTATTTCTGCAGTTGTATTACTGGCCTATTTTGTTTTTCTAGTTGTCTATGTGGCAACTAATACCGATCTTTCTTTTAGCCAATGGCAAAATTTGTTTTCCCATACTTGGATGCGGGTGTTCAGCTTGACTGCCTTGCTCTCCCTGTGCGCCCACGCGTGGATAGGCATGTGGACGATTTCTACCGACTACTTTACCAGTGCTATGCTCGGCAGTGCCGCCACTGTTATTCGACTTGGATTCCAATTAGTTTGTTTGTTGATATTGATCAGTTATTTCGTATGGTGCGTCCAAATTCTCTGGAGTATATAAGTCTTGGCCAAGCTCAGAATTCTTTCATTTGATGCTGTAATAATTGGAGGTGGTGGTTCCGGCCTACGCACATCTCTACAACTTTCACAGTCTGGCTACAACACAGCAGTAATAACCAAAGTGTTTCCTACACGTTCGCATACAGTGTCTGCACAAGGTGGAATAACCTGTGCAATTGCCAGTGAAGATCCGGATGATGATTGGCGCTGGCATATGTATGACACCGTTAAAGGCTCTGATTACATTGGTGATCAGGATGCAATTGAATACATGTGCAGCGAAGGTCCCCAGGCGGTATTTGAGCTGGAACACATGGGCATGCCGTTTTCGCGCAACAAAGACGGCCGTATCTATCAGCGTCCTTTTGGTGGTCAATCTAGAGATTATGGTCGGGGCGGGCAGGCAGCACGTACTTGTGCGGCAGCAGATCGTACCGGACATGCACTGTTACACACGCTCTACCAAGCTAATCTAAAAAGCAACACTGTTTTTTTTAATGAGTGGTACGCCACCGACATTGTAAAAAATCAGGATGGAATTGTGGTTGGTGTTGTTGCAATTTGTATTGAAACCGGCGAGTTGGTTTATGTGCGCTCCAAAGCCACCGTGTTTGCAACAGGAGGAGCGGGCCGAATTTTTGCTTCCACTACCAATGCCATGATCAACACTGGCGACGGTATTGGCATGGCGCTGCGTGCAGGTTTTCCGGTACAAGATATGGAGATGTGGCAGTTTCATCCCACTGGTATCTATGGTGCAGGAACATTAGTGACAGAAGGCTGTCGTGGCGAAGGTGGCTATCTGCTCAACAAAAACGGTGAGCGTTTTATGGAGAGATATGCACCTAATGCCAAAGATCTTGCTGGTCGCGATGTGGTAGCGCGTTCCATGGTATTAGAAATTATTGCTGGTCGCGGTTGTGGTCCAGATGGTGATCACGTCATGCTCAAACTTGATCATCTTGGTGAAAAAGTTCTGACAGAAAAACTGCCTGGTATTCTGGAATTATCACGCACATTTGCCCATGTCGACCCAATTAAAGAACCCATTCCTGTGGTGCCAACTTGCCATTACATGATGGGCGGCATCCCCACCAATATTCATGGACAGGCACTGACTCTAGATAAAAACGGTAAGGATCAAATTATTGAAGGCTTGTTTGCAGTAGGGGAAGCGGCCTGTGTGTCAGTGCACGGAGCCAATCGACTGGGCGGTAATTCATTGATCGATCTTGTGGTGTTCGGGCGTGCTGCAGGCATTCATATCGAAACTATGTTGAAGCAAGGGTTAGAGCATCGCAGTGCTGCCGAGTCCGACATTGACAATGCTACACAACGTTTACAGCGTCTCAATACTTCAACATCAGGCGAAAATGTATCTGTTTTGCGAAAGGAGTTGCAAGCCGTCATGCAAAACTATTTCGGCGTTTTTCGCACAGGCTCCTTCATGCAAGAAGGCATCGCCAAACTCAAGGTATTACGTGAGCGTATTGCCAATGTAAGCTTGCAAGATAAAAGCATGGTATTTAACACGGCCCGTATCGAAGCACTAGAGTTGGAAAATCTGTTTGAAGTAGCAGAAGCCACCGCTATTTCAGCTGAGGGTCGTACTGAAAGTCGAGGCGCTCATGCTCGTGAGGATTTTACGGAACGCGATGACGTTAACTGGTTATGTCATTCACTATATTACCCAGCCACTAAAACATTGGCGAAACGAGCAGTAAATTTTGCACCTCTTACTGTGCCAAAATTCGAACCCAAAATCAGAACTTATTAGTAGCGCAGCATGGGTAACAAAAAAAACAATCTACCAAAAAAATCTTCAGATAAAGGAAGGCGGCAACCGTGTTAGTCAGTATCTATCGTTACAATCCAGAAACCGATAGTCAGCCCCGCATGCAGGATTACCAAGTTGAATTGCCGCAAGGCAAGGACATCATGGTGCTTGACGTATTACAACTGGTTAAGGAGCAGGATAGCAGTGTCACTTATCGTCGTTCCTGTCGTGAAGGGGTATGTGGTTCAGACGGCCTGAACATGAGTGGCAAAAATGGTCTGGCTTGTATCACACCAGTTTCACACGTCATAAAAAACAATAAATTGGTAATACGACCGTTACCAGGATTACCCGTCATTCGTGATCTAGTTGTTGATATGGCCGCTTTTTACAAACAATACGAGCGTATTAAACCGTATTTGCAAAATGACACATCACCACCGGCCATCGAACGTCTGCAATCACCAGAAGACAGGGCAAAACTGGATGGTTTATATGAGTGTATTTTATGTGCGTGTTGTTCCACTAGTTGCCCTTCGTTCTGGTGGAATCCCGACAAGTTTGTTGGGCCTGCCGGTTTGCTACAGGCTTACCGCTTTTTGATCGACAGTCGCGATACTCACACCCAGGAACGATTGGCAGAACTTGAAGATCCATTCAGTGTGTTCCGTTGTCGCGGCATTATGAATTGTGTATCTGTATGTCCAAAAGGCCTAAATCCTACACAAGCCATTGGCCATATTCGCAATATGCTATTGGAACGTGGCATCTAATTAGTAGTAACTAAACATCACTAGAATGTTGGCTGCACGAAAGTGACTAAATCTGTAAATCTTTCTGCAGAAGAGTAAAGGAAAAAATTATGCAAGAAAATATTCGTCAAATCATGCTTAAAGCCGGCCATCTTTCAGGTGACAGCTTGGATTATGTTAATGGCTTGTATGAGGCCTGGATCGACGATCCAACTTCGGTACCAACCGAGTGGCAAAACTATTTTACTGATTTGCCCCGCATTAACGGTAACCAGCACGCTGATGTCTCGCATGCAAACGTTATCAATCAATTTAGAGGTCTGTCTACCAAAGGGTTAGGAAATTTCCCAGGTTTTTCTGCCGGCAAACAACTAGGCAGCCTTGAGCATGAAGCAAAACAAGTCAGTGTGGTACGACTGATCAGTTCCTACCGTGTTCGTGGACATCAACGTGCCAATCTTGATCCGCTGGGTTTGATGCGTCGAGAAGATGTGCAGGATCTAAAGCTAGAATTCCACAATCTATCTGATGAGGACAACAACACAGTATTTAGCACCCAATCTTTATTCGTTCCGCAAAAAACGATACGCCTGTCCGAATTGGTCAAGATTCTGGAAGATATTTATTGTGGCTCTATTGGCTATGAATATATGGCGATTGTTAACTTGGAAGAAAAGGAATGGATTCAGAGCCAGATCGAAGCTATAGGTGGAAAGCCCCACTTTTCCATCGAAAGTCGTTTGCATATTTTAGAGCGTCTGAGTGCTGCAGAAGGGTTGGAAAAACATCTTGATTCAAAATATCCAGGTACCAAACGTTTTGGTCTGGAAGGTGGTGAAAGTTTAATTCATGCACTTGATGACATCATTCAGCGTGCTGGAGAAAACGGAGCTAAAGAAATAGTGATTGCCATGGCCCATCGCGGACGCCTTAATGTATTGGTAAACACCTTGGGGAAAAACCCAGCAGCATTATTTGATGAGTTTGAAGGTAAAGCGCGCTACAGCAATTCTGGTGATGTGAAATACCACCAAGGTTTTTCCTCCAACATCATGACTCCAGGCGGTGAAGTGCACTGCAGTATGGCTTTTAATCCTTCCCATCTAGAAATCGTAGCACCGGTTGCTATAGGCTCAGTACGTGCCCGGCAAGATCGCCGCCAAGACAAAACTGGTAAAACCGTATTGCCAATAATTATTCACGGCGATGCAGCTTTTGCTGGGCAGGGCGTGGTGATGGAAACATTTCAGATGTCACAAACACGCGCTTATGCTACTGGTGGTTCAGTGCATATTGTCATTAATAATCAGGTGGGTTTCACTACCAATCGACAAGATGATTCGCGTTCTACCGAATACTGTACCGATGTAGCAAAAATGGTGCAGGCTCCAATATTTCATGTAAACGGTGATGATCCAGAAGCTGTAATGTTTGTGTCCAGACTAGCGTTGGATTTTAGAAATAAATTTCGCAAAGACGTTGTGGTAGACATCATTTGTTATCGGCGCCGCGGACACAATGAAACTGATGAACCGGCTTCGACCCAACCGATGATGTACAAGATAGTACGTAATCTAGCGAGCACTCGTACTTTATACGCGGAGCGTTTGGTAAAACAGGAACTACTGACTCAACTAGAAGCCGATGCCCTAAACACTAGTTATCGCAAGGCACTAGACGAAGGCACTCATGTGGTTAAAAGTTTGGTCAAGGCACCTAATACTGCTTTGTATGTCGACTGGCGCCCTTACCTAGGTCACGACATGAACATGATGTGTGACACCACCATCAACCTGCTTCACCTTAAAAAACTGGCCAATAAAATTCTGCAGTTGCCCGTAGGTTTTACCGTTAACAAACAGGTAGCAAAAGTGCTAGAAGACCGCGCCAAGATGGCCAAAGGCGAGTTAGCTTTAGACTGGGGTTGTGCCGAATTATTGGCCTATGCCAGTTTGGTAGACAGCAATTACAAAGTACGTTTTACCGGTCAAGATGTTGGCCGTGGTACGTTTTCGCATCGGCATGCTGTTTTGCATGATCAAAACACTGGTAAAACCCATGTTCCGTTGCGCTTTATCAGTGAGTCACAAAGAAAATTTGTACTTTACGATTCCATTTTATCTGAAGAAGCAGTACTGGCTTTTGAATATGGTTATGCCAGCACTCGTCCGGATGCGCTGGTCATCTGGGAAGCCCAGTTTGGTGATTTTGCCAACGGTGCCCAGGTGGTTATAGACCAATTTCTTTCCAGTGGTGAATATAAATGGGAGCGTTTGTGTGGTTTGACCTTATTTCTGCCACATGGTTATGAGGGGCAGGGGCCTGAACACTCATCTGCACGTCTCGAAAGATTCCTGCAATTGTGTGCTCAGAAAAATATGCAGGTTTGTATTCCGACCACTCCAGCTCAGGTTTTTCATATGTTGCGCCGTCAAGTTATCCGCCCTTTGCGAAAGCCTTTGATTGTGATGACACCGAAAAGTTTGCTGCGTCATAAAGAAGCCATTTCCTCGCTGGAAGATTTGGCTTCAGGGTCTTTCCAGACGGTTATTCCAGAAACCGATTCTATACAAGCTAAAAAATCTAAACGATTGATACTTTGTAGCGGCAAGGTGTATTACGAACTACGTAGCAAGCGTCGCGAACTTGGCATAGAAGATGTGGTCATTCTTCGCTTAGAACAACTTTACCCATTTCCTGAAGAGTTGTTGGGCGAGATTATTGCTCCTTATGTCAACTTGGAAACTGTAGTTTGGTGTCAGGAAGAACCACAAAATATGGGCGCATGGTATTCCAGCCAACATCACATGCTGAACGTTATTCGCAAGCACAATACAAAATTAACTTTGTTGTATGCAGGTCGTGAAGGTTCTGCATCGCCTGCTGCAGGTTATGCTGCACTGCACAACAAAGAACAACAACAATTGATCAAAGACGCTTTTGGACTGAAATAATAATTCAAACCAAACACTTCACTCATAAAAAACTAGAATAGGTAACGATATGGCAATAGAGATCAAGGCCCCAACGCTTCCAGAATCAGTACCTGATGGCACTATTGCAACCTGGTATAAAAAAGAAGGACAGCACGTCAAACGTGATGAATTGTTGGTCGATATCGAAACCGATAAAGTTTTGCTGGAAGTTGTTGCACCTGCCGATGGGATATTGAAACTTATCAACAAAACAGAAGGCGCAAAAATTGTTAGTAATGAACTACTGGCAATTATTGAAGTAGGTGCAAAAGCGCCAGCTCCTCCTGCCCCTACTACTTTGACTGTCGCCAAAAAAGATGAAGATAAGAGTGATGTAGACGTATTAATGAGTCCTGCTGCACGCAAGCTGATCGAAGAAAACAATATAGATCCCAATACGATTACAAATACAGGTAAAGATGGTCGCATCACCA
>CAIMTR010000171.1 GCA_903844415.1 uncultured Gammaproteobacteria bacterium | reverse complement strand
TGCAGCAGGTAAAGCTAATCCAAGTCCTCCCGTCGGTCCAGCTTTAGGGCAGCACGGGGTCAACATCATGGAATTTTGTAAGTCCTTTAATGCTCAGACTCAAAGTCTGGAGCAAGGCATGCCAATTCCTGTGGTTATTACTGTCTACGCAGATCGTAGTTTCACTTTTATAACTAAAACTCCACCGGCAAGTGTGTTGCTTAAAAAAGCGGCCGGTATAGCCAGTGGTAGCAGTCGGCCCAACACTGAGAAGGTTGCCAAGCTGAGCCGCGCTCAGTTAGAAGAAGTAGCTAAAATGAAAATGCCAGATTTGACAGCTGCTGATTTGAACGCGGCTGTGCGTACACTGGCTGGTACTGCTAGAAGTGCGGGTATTGAGACTGAGGGTGTAGTGTAATGGCCAAATTAACTAAACGTGCAAAACTGATAGCAGAAAAAATTCAAATTGGAAAAGCTTACTCTGTAGAGGAGGCCGTATCTCTTCTTAATGTTTTTGGGGTTGTAAAATTTAAGGAATCTATAGACGTTGCTATTAATTTGGGCGTAGATCCACGTAAATCCGATCAAAATGTGCGTGGTGCAACAACTTTGCCGCATGGCACTGGTAAAACAGTTAGAGTGGCTGTTTTTGCGCAAGGCGCAAATGCAGAAAAAGCAAAAGAAGCGGGTGCTGATATTGTGGGTTTTGATGATCTTGCACAAAGTATAAAGGCCGGGAACCTGGATTTTGATGTTGTTATTGCCAGTCCGGATGCCATGCGAGTAGTTGGTCAGTTGGGTACTATTCTGGGTCCTAAAGGTTTAATGCCTAACCCTAAAGTTGGGACCGTAACTCCTGATGTGGCTAGTGCAGTAAGAAATGCAAAAGCTGGCCAGGTTCGTTACCGTACAGACAAAAACGGCATAATCCATGGTGGTATCGGCAAGGTAGGATTCAGTGCCGATGCAATCAAGGGAAATCTTGAGGCTTTGTTGTCAGATTTAAAACGAGCGAAACCTTCAACTTCCAAAGGCATTTTTGTTCAAAAAGTGGTCTTGTCATCCACGATGGGGCCAGGTTTGCTTGTTGATCATTCGATACTAAATTTTTAATAAATATTAAGCGCCTCTGGTTAATTCCAGGATGCTGTAACCATTTTCAAAAATCAGCGTTATGTTTTGAAGATGGTGCAAAAGACTTTGGGGTGCTGCTGTTGCCTAAACAGGCGCAGCAGGGCTGTCAAAGACCGCAGGTGATAGTTGTCCAATTTTTTTGCCAATATAGGCAACAAAGACAATTATCTTAATTTCCTGCGCAGATGGTGTACCCGGGCTTGCCGCAACTTTGTATGTTGCTAAGCGTAGGCTCTTCACCAGACATGAGTCCCGTCACTTTGGGAAACCTCAGTGCGGGGAAACAACCTGATAATTTGGGGGCATTAGATTGCACCTAATTATTTATTAAGGAGTTAAGTAAGTGGCTATTAGACTTGAAGACAAACAACAGATCGTCTCTGAAGTCAGTGCCGCTGCTAAAAGTGCTTTGTCTGCAGTGATCGCGGATTACCGTGGAATTACTGTGACGAATCTTACTGCATTACGAAAAACAGCCCGTGCAAGTGGTGTTTATCTGCGAGTTGTCAGAAATACATTGCTCAAACGTGCTGTTGAAGGTACTGAATTTGAGTGCCTTGCTCCCGCATTAAGAGGTCCGACAATTTTGGCATTTTCCCAGGATCATCCGGGAGCCGCAGCACGCGTGCTCAAGGATTTTGCAAAGACTAATGACAAATTTGAGATAAAAGCACTTGCTATAGGTGGCAAATTGTTACCACCAGAACAGATTGATGTGTTGGCAAATCTACCAACCTACGATCAGGCTATCGCCACGCTGATGAGCGTGATTTTGGCTCCGGTAACAAAACTCGTTCGTACCATCAATGAAGTACCTACAAAGGTAACCCGTGGTGTTGCAGCAGTACGCGACCAGAAACAGCAAGCAGCTTAAAGCTGAAATCAAGATAATTTTAAACGCTAGTTTTATACAATTTAACGATAGGAGATAAGGGTCATGGCTCTTTCCAAAAATGATATTCTCGAAGGTATTGCAAATCTTACAGTAATGGAAGTTGTGGAATTAGTTTCTGCAATGGAAGAAAAATTTGGTGTGTCTGCTGCTGCTGCTGTAGCT